>JAISKG010000058.1 GCA_031261015.1 Dysgonamonadaceae bacterium
AAAGATTGATGTTGTAGGGATATTTTACTTTGTTGCAATACGATATAATCGTTTCGGAAGCGAAAGCCATTCCGCAGCGGACGGCAGCCATTCCCCAAGCCTTGGAAAAAGTTTGCAAAACCACCAAATTCGGATAAAGATTCAATTCGCTCAACCAGCCCGGTTGGCCGGCAAAATCAATGTAAGCCTCATCGACAATCACAATTCCTTGAAAATGAGTGATGATTTTCTCGATTTCCGAACGGTTCAACAAATTTCCCGAAGGATTATTAGGAGAGCATAAAAAAATCAATTGGGTATGTGCATCGACTGCTGCCAGCAAAACATTTGCATTCAGCTGAAAATCAGCATCTAGCAATACACGGCGGTATTCCACATCATTGATTGCCGCGCAAACTTGATACATTCCGTAAGTCGGCTCGATGGCGACAATATTGTCGGTTTTTGGTTCGCAGAAAACGCGGATTAGTAGGTCGATGGCTTCGTCGCTTCCGTTGCCCAAGAAAAGTTGTCCGGGTCTAACTTGTTTTAATCGAGCGATTTTCTCTTTTAATTCCCACTGCAACGGATCGGGATAACGATTATATGGCGCATTGTACGGACTTTCATTGGCATCCAAATATGCAGAAGCCACGCCTTGAAACTCATCCCGCGCGCAGGAATAAGGTTTCAAATGGCGTATATTTTTCCGAATAAGTGATTCGATATTCATAACATCAAGACATTCTGATTATTGCCGCATTTTTATGTGCATCCAAGCCTTCATTTTCGGCCATCACGGCAATGGCTTTGCCCAAACGGTTGATTCCTTCCTGCGTAATTTCCTGAAAACTGATTTTTTTTCGGAAACTATCCAAACAAACGCCGCTATACGCTTTAGCATAACCGTTTGTGGGCAACGTGTGATTGGTGCCCGAAGCGTAATCGCCTGCGCTTTCGGGAGAATAATGCCCCAGAAAGATTGAGCCTGCATGTTCAATTTGTTCAGCAATTTCAATATAATTTTGCGTTTCAATTATAAGATGTTCGGGTGCATAACGATTCGTTAGATCAATAATTTCTTCCATCGAATGAAGAACAATGATTCGGCTGTTTTCCAATGCTTTAGCTGCAATTTCCTTGCGAGGCAATAAATCCATTTGCCGCTCGATTTCATGTACAATCGCTTCGGCTAAAGTTTCGGAAGTTGTAAGCAAAATCGCTTGACTGTCAACGCCATGCTCGGCTTGAGAAAGCAAATCGGCCGCCACAAAATCGGGACGAGCCGTTTCGTCGGCGATGACTTCCACTTCCGAAGGGCCGGCCGGCAAATCAATCGCTGTCCCTTGCAGGTTCACCCATTGTTTAGCTGCTGTTACATACTGGTTGCCGGGGCCAAAGATTTTATCGACTTTCGGAATACTTTCGGCGCCGTAAGCCATGGCTCCAATTGCCTGAACGCCACCGATTTTAAAGATTCGATCGACTCCGGTCACTATGGCCGCAAACAAAATCGCCGGATGCAATTTTCCGTTTCGATCGGGTGGCGAACATAAGATAATTTCGCGACAACCAGCCAATTTAGCCGGAACCGCCAACATCAAAACCGTCGAAAAAAGAGGCGCTGTTCCACCCGGAACATACAATCCAACTTTTTCGATCGGTGTTGCTTTTTGCCAACACACTACGCCCGGCATCGTTTCCACCCGAACTTCAGTAGAATCCTGAGCCGCGTGAAATTTTTCAATATTTTGTTTAGCTATTAAAATCGCTTCTTTCAATTCCTTAGAAACTAAATTATGCACTTCCGCTTTTTCCGCTTCGGAAACTTCCAAATCGTTTAAAGTGACATGATCGAATTGCTTTTCATAATCTATAATTGATTGATAGCCATTTGTTTGCACATCTAACAAAATTCGTTTCACCCTGTCCAATAAAGGAAGCGGATCGAATACCGGACGACTGACGAGTTCGTCCCATTGCGACGGATCGGGATAGCGAATTAATTGCATATATGTATGTCTATAAAATCATTTTTTCGATCGGGATAATCAAAATTCCTTCTGCGCCGGCTGCTTTCAATTTTCCGATGATTTCCCAGAAGCGTTTCTCGCTAAGGACCGAATGTACGGAACTCCAATTTTCCTGAGCCAGAGGCAGAACCGTAGGACTTTTCATTCCCGGCAGAATATCGAAAATCTCCTGCAATTTATCGTTGGGTGCATTCAACAAGATGTATTTTTTCCCATCGGCAGTCTGCACGGCGTCCAGACGGAACAGTAACTCTTGCAAAATCTCCTTTTTATCTTTCTTCAGTTTCTTGTTGGCGATGAGTAAAGCTTCGGACTGCATCACTACCGCCACTTCTTTCAAATGATTGCTGATCAGCGTGCTGCCCGAACTTACAATATCGAAAACAGCATCAGCCAATCCGATGCTCGGCGCAATTTCCACCGATCCGCTGATGATGTGAATATCCGCTTTGATGGCGTTCTTTTTGAGAAAATCGGTCAAGATCTCCGGATAAGAAGTTGCAATTTTTTTTCCGGCAAACCAATTCAAATGTGTATATTCTTCTTCTTTCGGAATGGCTAAAGATAAACGGCAAGTACTGAATCCCAATCGTTTAATGATGTCCACATTTTGTTTCTTTTCGGCAAATTCGTTTTCGCCCACAATGCCTACATCGGCCGCTCCGTCGGCCACAGCCTGCGGAATATCGTCGTCGCGTAAAAAAAGCAATTCGGCCGGAAACGATTTGGAAGCCACCAACAAATTTCTTTTTCCCACCGATAATTTAATACCTGCTTCTTGAAGCAGGCTCATAGTTTCGTCGAATAAACGGCCTTTGGCTTGTACTGCAATTCGTAACATATTGATTTACACAAAGAAAAGTATTAATAATTGAGCTAATAAAACTCGTAAAAACATTGTCAACGGATAAACGGTTGCGTAGCTGACGGCGGGCGCATCGTTGCTGGCTGTAGCGTTGGAATATGCCAAAGCGGGAGGATCGGTCGTACTTCCGGCCAATAATCCCATCAGTGTATAATAATTCAAATGGAAACCTAAACGACCGATAATTCCGACCGTTAGCAATGGAACAACAGTGATGATGAATCCTAAGCCGATCCAGTAAAAGCCGCCGTTGTTGACGATCGTTGAAACGAAATTTTCGCCTGCTCCAAGTCCTACACAAGCCAAAAACAGGCAGATACCGATTTCGCGCAACATCAAATTGGCGCTCATCGTCGTATAAGTGACCAAATGATATTTAGGTCCGAAAATACTGATCAAAATGGCGACAATCAGCGGGCCTCCGGCTAAACCCAATTTGACCGGCTGCGGAATGCCGGGGAAAGCAAACGGAATGGATCCCAGTAAAACGCCTAAAAAAATACCGATAAAAATAGGAACTAAGTTCGGTTCGTTCAAGCGTTTCATCTGATTTCCCAAAACTTTTTCCACGCTACCGATCGCCTGTTCATCGCCAACGACGGTTACGCGGTCGCCCACCTGCAAATGCAAGCCGGGATCGGCAATTAAATCAACACCCGACCGGTTCACACGCGTAATATTCACTCCGAAATTAGTGCGTAAACTCATCTGTCTGATGGACTTGCCATTAATTCCCGCTTTCGTGATCAAAATTCGGCGCGAAACCAAATGCGAATCCAAAACATCCCAATCTTTTTGTTTCATCTCGATGGCTGATCCGACAAAAACCGTAACTGCCTCATGGTGATTAGGAGTTGTCGCTACATAAATTTTATCGTTTGGATGCAAAACCGTGCGGGAAGAAGCAATTTCCATTTGATTGTTTTCTGCATGCAACACGCGAGAAACCACAAGCTTACGACTGATCAACTGATGAATTTCACCGATTGTTTTTCCGAAAATCGCCGGATTGGTCACCTGAAGGGAAATCAGTTCGATACGGTCGTCTTTACTTCCGGTCGTCGCGTTCAAATCGTCCGACTCCTTATTAAATTGGATTTTAAATATCCATTTAATAAATAAAATCGAAAGAATAATTCCTACAACCGCCAACGGATAAGCGACGGCATAACCCATCGCAATCGTCGGATCGCCAACGTGATGCGTGTCATAATAAGCTTGTTGTGCGGCTCCTAAACCCGGCGTATTCGTAACTGCCCCCGACATAATTCCGACCATCGTTTGCATCGGAATACCGGTCACATAATGAAGAATGATTGTAATGATAACTCCCAGAACCACCACCGATGCTGCCAGCAGATTCAATCTAATCCCACCTTTTTTAAAGGAAGAGAAAAATCCCGGTCCTACTTGTAATCCAATGGAATACACAAAGAGAATCAAACCAAATTCCTTCATGAAATGGAGAATTTCTTCATTGACACGCAATCCGAAGTGTCCCAATAAGATACCGACAAAAAGGACAAACGTGATTCCCAATGAAATTCCTCCAATTTTGATTTTGCCCAATGTGATACCCAATGCAATCACAATCGCAAAAAGCAAAACCATATGGGCAACGCCGTCGCCGCAAAATAAATCAATCAACCAATTCATATCTGTTGTGACAAATTTTTCGCAAAAGTAGATAAAGAAACGCTAATTGCCTAATAAATGGTTAATATTACTCATGAAAAGTTTGACGGCAATAGCCAATAAGATGATGCCGAAAAACTTACGAAGCACGTAAACGCCGCCTTTCCCAATGATTTTTTCGATGAGATTGACTTTGCGTAACACAATATATACAATGAGCATGTTTAATAGTAACGCCGCAATAATATTAAAGGAGCTGTATTCGGCTTTCAACGAAAGCAACGCGGTGAAGGCGCCCGGCCCGGCTAAAAGCGGGAAAATGAGCGGAATCATTGTTGAACTCCCTGAAGGATTGTCCATCTTGAAAATCTCGATGCCGAAAGTCATTTCGCAACCGATGACGAATAAAACCAAAGAACCTGCTACTGCAAAGGAATATACATCCACGTTGAAAAGCTGCAGGATTCCTTCTCCTGCAAAAAAGAAGATCAGCAGGATTAAAAAAGAGAAGAAAGAAGCTTTGAATGAGCTGTAATACTTGTTTTTCTCCTGCAAATCAACTAAAATAGGCAAGGATCCCGTGATGTCGATAATGGCGAACAAGACGATAAAAGCGCTGATAAAATGCTGAAAGTTAAATTCCCACATGTGATTTATAATTAATACATAAAGCATCGTTTAAGGCGACAACCGCCTTGTTGTAATGTTCGCGTGCAATCACAAATTGCATGTTGACTTGCTTGAGCGACTGCCCGAAACATTCGATATTGATTTGATTGTCGTACAATGCCTGAGCGCCTTTGTACAAAAATCCGGGATGAGCGATATTGGTTCCCATAGCGCAAACAATCGCTACCGGCTTGACCGTGAGTTGATAAACCAAGGTTTTCATTTCTTCCAGCATGCAATATACTTTCGGGATATCCCATGCGACCATCGTGATGCTATTAGCATTCGTTGATTTTAGTATGTAGCTGACATCGTGACGTTTCATTATTTCCATCAGACGCAAATCGTAGCCGACTTCGCCAACCATCAACGGATCGTGTATTTCAAAAGCGATCACTTTGTCGGTTCCCGAAACGATTTCGACACGCGGTTCGGGTGAAACATAATCGTTGGAGATGATCGTTCCCGGATGATCAGGATCGAAAGTATTTTTGATGCGGATTTTTACTCCAGCCAATTCCAGGGGTTTAGCCGCTTTCGGATGAATCGCTTCCATACCGACATCGGCCAATTGGTCGGCGATAATATAATTGGTTTTCCCGACCGGAATCGATTTTTCGATGCCCACAATCTTCGGATCTGCGCTCGACAAATGATACTCTTTGTGAATAATAGCTTCGTCGGCTTGCACATCCACAGCTATTTTGCTGAACGTGACTTCCGAATACCCGCGATCGAAAGCGCGCATAATTCCTTCCGTTCCTTTCGTGTAACCGGTTGCCACACACAAAGTTTTGGAAAAATCAATGCCTTGAAAAGCTTTATGAATGCGTTCGTCAATCGTTAACGGTTCGTTATCATTGAATCCGCATAAGTCGATAAACGTGGCTTGAATGTCGTGATTATTTAAAATATTAACGGAATTCCAAGCCGAATGCGCTTCTCCCAGCGAAGCCAAAATTTCGCGCGCGGCCAAATAAATATTGCTTTTTTCCACGTAACCAGAGGCAATCACTTGATTCATAGATGAAAGATAAGTTTTTGCCTGTTCGATCCGGTAACGGATAAATTGATTGGCTTCCATCAGATTCAAACCTGCCACAGCAAAGCCTTGGTTCAGACCGATTAGTTTGACAAGTAATTCATCTAAAGCCGTTTCGTAATCTTCATTGTGAAGAAATTGAGAGTAAATACCCGGTTCGCCCGTTTTTTTATGTTCTAATAACCAATTAGTTACATTATTGTAAGCCGATACGACGAAAATACGGTTATACATGGTTTCCGGCGTGCGGTTTCTCAAGATGATATTTTCCATGCACTCAGCAAATTGCGACATGGATGTTCCGCCTATTTTTTCTACTGTCAACATTTTCCGGAGTTTTATGCTAAATAAAGCGAACTAATGGATTCATTGTTACATACGCGACTGATGGCTGTTGCAAACATTTCCGCGACTGAAACGACTTTCACTTTTTCGCTTTTCTTAGAATAAGGAATACTGTCGGTAAACATAATTTCGGTCAGCGGCGATTGATCGACTCGCACCGAAGCCGGGTCCGACATCACGGCGTGCGAAGCGAAAGCACGTACCGAGTTGGCTCCTTCGGCGATCATCAAATCGGCCGCTTTCGTGATGGTGCCGGCGGTATCGACGATGTCGTCCACCAAAATCACGTCCATGCCTTTCACGTCGCCGATGATTTTCATTTCGGAAACTTCGTTGGCTTTTTTCCTTAATTTATAGCAGATTACCATTGGTATATTCAGATGTTTAGCATACGAATTGGCGCGTTTGGTTCCGCCAACGTCAGGCGTCGCGATCACTGGATTCGGTAACTTCCATGAACGAATTTCTTCCATAAATACGCTTGAAGCGTAGAGGTGATCGACCGGAACATCGAAAAATCCTTGAATCTGATCGGCATGTAGATCCATGGTTATCAGCCGGTTTAATCCGGAAGCGCTGAGTAAGTCGGCTACCAATTTCGCTCCGATGGCTACGCGCGGCTTGTCTTTCCGGTCTTGGCGCGCCCAACCGAAATAAGGAATCACGGCGATAATGGATTTAGCCGATGCGCGTTTGGCTGCGTCGATCATCAGCAAAAGTTCCATCAAATTGTCGGCGTTGGGAAAAGTCGATTGAATGAGGAAAACATAATCGCCGCGAATTGATTCCTCGTAGGAAACCGAAAATTCGCCGTCGGCAAAATGCTCGACGATCATTTTACCTAAATCGCACTGCAAATTGGCGCAAATTTTTTCCGCCAGATACCGGGAGCTAGTACCGGCAAACACTTTGTAAGGAACTCTTGTGTCCATCGAAACTTTGTTTTTAGAATGAATGATTGTAAAAATGGATTAGTTGTGCAAAAGTACAACAAAAAACCAAATTTTCCAAGTAAGGGCAATCCGGCATTATGATAAACGTAAAGATTGCTTCTATATTTTTCCCGTCATAATTTCCAGCACTACCCGGTCGGTTTCTTTCATACCGACGGAGCCGATGCTGGCCAGATTGCGGATCGATTGATCAACTTCTTCATCAATAATGCCTTCGAGTGCACTAACGTATTTCCCTTCCATGGCCAGCATAGCCGAGAAAACGGCAGTCGAAACGCTGCTTGTTACTTTCAGGGAGCAGCTGGGCTTGGCGCCGTCGCAAATCATGCCGGTGAGGTTGGCAATCATGTTTTTGATGGCATAAGAGATTTCCCGATAGCCGCCGCCCATCAGGTAAGTGATGCCGCAAGCAGCTCCGGTCGAGGCGACTACGCAGCCGCACAAGGCGGATAAGCGGCCTACATATTGCTTGATATAAATGACGGTCAAATTACTGAGCGCTAAGGCGCGAATCAGTTTTTCCTCGGATTGATGCGTTTCTTCAGCGTAAACCGCGACGGGCAAAGTGGCTGTAATTCCCTGATTGCCGCTGCCCGAATTGGTCATTACGGGAATCATAGCGCCGGCCATGCGTGCATCGCAGGCAGATGAAGTGTGGGATAAAATCTTGGAAAGTAAGCTATTGCCCATGATTTGTTTTGCATACGCTCCAGTGAGAGTTTGCCCCAGCGAATGGCCGTAGCGTTGCTGCATCGCCGACTCGGCAGCGTTTTTGTTGAGGCGGGCGGATTCCAAAATAAAACGCAGATCGTCGAGCGGCGTTTGCAGAGCAAAATCGACCACTTTCTGCAAATTCAATGTCGTTTCGGAAGATTCGGACTTTTCTTCGACAACTGATTCTTCGAATAAGATTCGGCCGTTTTTTTCGATGCGGGTAAAATGCGTATGCGAACCGGAAATCACGGTGGCGACCCGGTCTTTTTCCCGAGTGCAAACCGCTTCGATATACAAGTTTTCCTTGATTTCTTCTTTCAAAGCTATAGTGATTTGCTGACCGGCGATCATTTGCTTGCCGGCTTCGAGAGCTTCGGGTGTAAGATCCTTCAACACTTCGAGTTCGTAAGCAGATTTACCGATCAATGCGCCCAAGGCCACGGCAATAGGAAGACCGATCATGCCGGTTCCGGGAATGCCTACGCCCATCGCGTTTTTCAATACGTTGGCCGATAAATATACTTGAATATGTTCGGGTTGGTTGCCCAATTCTTCGACAGCTTTAGCGACGGCCAAAGCAACAGCGACGGGTTCCGTGCAGCCGATGGCCGGAACAACTTCACGTTTAATAAGTTGTATGATTAACTCTTTATTCAAAATCAAATTCTAAATCTTCTTTCTCGTCTTCCGGTATTTCCAAATCGTCGTCATCGTCGTCCAAATCTTCCAAGCGAAGATCGAGCGGTTTATAGGCAATACTCTCTATATCGTGGAAAGGTTGGTTGTTCAACTCTTTCCAAAGGAGATCTTTCAAAGCGATGATTCCCTTGTGCGTAATTGCCGAAATGAAGAGATTCGGAAGGTCTTCGGGTAAATCTTTCGCCAGCTCGTTTTCCAATTCCTCATCGAGCAAATCCGATTTGGAGATAGCCAGAATGCGTTGTTTATCCAGCAATTCGGGATTGTAGCAGGCTAATTCGTTGAGAAGCATTTCGTATTCCTTGCGAATGTCGGCTGCATCGGCCGGCACCATAAAGAGCAGGAGCGAATTGCGTTCGATATGCCGTAAAAAGCGCAATCCCAAACCTTTGCCTTCGCTGGCTCCTTCGATGATTCCGGGAATGTCGGCCATGACGAAAGAATGATCGCCGCGCACGTCCACGATGCCCAGACTCGGTTCTAAAGTAGTGAACGGATAATTGGCGATCTTAGGTTTTGCCGCCGAAACGACCGAAAGTAAAGTCGATTTTCCGGCATTGGGCAAGCCGACTAATCCTACATCGGCTAAGAGCTTCAGTTGTAGAATAATACGCAATTCTTGATACGGTTCGCCCGGTTGTGCATATTTCGGCGCCTGATTGGTTGCCGTTTTGAAAAAATTGTTGCCTTTGCCGCCACGACCACCCTTTAAAAGTACGATTTCTTGTCCGTCGTGATTGATGTCGGCGATAAATTCGCCTGTTTCGCCGTTGAAAATAATAGTACCCACAGGCACCTCGATAATTTTATCTTCGCCGTCTTTGCCTTTGCTAAGTTGTCCGGAGCCGCTTTGCCCGTGTCCCGCCAAGATGTGACGTTGATATTTCAAATGAAGTAATGTCCAATAATTGCGATTGCCGCGAAGGACAACACTTCCACCATCGCCGCCGTCGCCGCCATCGGGACCGCCTCGTGGGATGTACTTTTCTCTCCGGAAATGTGTAGAGCCTCGTCCGCCTTTGCCCGAACGGGCATAAATCTTTACGTAATCGACAAAATTGGATTCAGCCATGAAGGGAGCATTCTTTTAAACAGAAAGCAGGTTGATAACTTCGGTAATGTGTTCAAAGACATCGTCCACCAGACCGTCGCCTTCGACTTTAAACAATTTGCCTTTCTTTTTGTAATATTCGCTAAGTGAGTCGGTTTGCGTTTTATATACGTGCAACCGGTTTTGAATGGTTTCGAGATTATCGTCGCTCCGGCCGAGTTCTTCTTTACGTTTCAGCATCCGGTCGATCAACAGTTTTTCATTGACTTGCAAACGGAGCACGGCGGTAATAGCCAAATTACGTTCCGACAACATCGTGTCTAAAGCCTCTCCTTGCGACAAAGTGCGCGGAAATCCATCAAAGATATAGCCTTTGGCACTGGGATATCTATCTAAAATGTCGGCCATCATGTCGATGATTAATTGATCGGGAACGAGATGTCCTTGTGCGATGTATTCTTCAGCAATCAATCCTAAAGCGGTTTTTTGCTCGATTTCTTGCCGTAAAATATCACCGGTTGAGATATGGTGCAAACCATACTTCTCGATAATCAGTTTACTTTGAGTGCCTTTGCCCGAACCGGGAGCTCCGAAAATTACGATATTCAACATTTTAGTTTAGCGGTTTTCTACGCATAGCGTATTATTTGGGAGCAAAAATAGAGAAAAAAAGTGAATTGGTGCATAAAATAATTGTGAATTTTATTTAAATGTTTCATCATTGTGGGGACAAAGTCCGAAGCAATCCATATTTATTGTTGGATTGCTTCGCCGTAAACGGCTCGCAATGACGGACTTTACCAATCTCCTCGCGCTTTCATTTCTAAGTATTGATTGATCACGTTGATTGTCAGTTGTTGGGGATGGGTCAGCAGCGAAAGAATATTGTGTTGCCGCAGTTTGGAAATAATCAATCTTTTTTCGTATTCCAACTTTTCAGCGATCACGGATTCATACACTTCTTCCTTATTGGTGGACTGCCCTTGCGTAAGTTCTTCTATTTCTGTGTTTTCAAAGAAAATCACGACGACAGTATGCCGTTTGGCCATCAACGAAAGATAACGTAATTGCCTTTGCATGGCGGCCACCGAATCGAAGTTCGTGAAAACAAGCAGTAGTCCGCGGTGGACGGCGTCCTGATTGATTCGCTGGTACAAACTGAGGTAATCGCTTTCGGCAAAGGCAGTTTGCTGAGCATAAAGCGCTTCCATCAGGCGGCTCATTTGGATGGCGCTACGCGACGGATGGATCAAGGTATCGAATTGCCGCTCAAAGGTCATCAAGCCGGTTTTGTCGCCTTTCAGCATAGCGACATAGGACAACGCTAAAGAAGCGTTAATGGCGTAATCGAGCAAAGTCATTCCTTCAAACGCCGATTGCATGGTGCGTCCCTTGTCGATGACACAGAAGACGTTTTGCGCTTTTTCTTCCT
Organism: Dysgonamonadaceae bacterium; assembly: GCA_031261015.1. Classification (GTDB taxonomy): domain Bacteria; phylum Bacteroidota; class Bacteroidia; order Bacteroidales; family Azobacteroidaceae; genus Azobacteroides. The sequence goes on from JAISKG010000058.1 coordinate 11,418, forward strand.
GAAAAACATTGACCATCAATTTATTGCGCCGGGCGGTCGCTTTCCAGTTGATGAAGCGGTAATCATCGCCTTTCACATAATCTTTGATTTGATCGGGTTCTAATTGCTGACCGATTTTCCGGATTTTTTTCGCTCCGAAAAGGTTAAGTTTGTATGTTGTTGCAATCAATTCGTATTGCTGCAGGAAGAGGAACGACGGATACACTTTCACCTTGCAAGGCTCGCCGGTTTTGAAGCGGCGGCTCACCAATCCGATGCGCGTGGAAGCAAACACATTCACTTTTCCAAATTCATAAACTCCTCGTTTTACCGGCCGTAGCGTATATTTCAATACTTTGTTTTCCGCTTTTTTCATGCTCATGGAAAAACGTAAATCCCGCCGTTGGAAGATAGCCGGAATTTCGTCGATCATTTTTAAATGGACAGGAAAAGGATAGGAGTTGG
>JAISKG010000180.1 GCA_031261015.1 Dysgonamonadaceae bacterium
AAGGAAAAATGGCGCAAAGAATCCAGTTTTTGAAATACCGTTATGCGCGCAAGATTTTGCATTTTACTTATCGCGATCCCTATAAACACGGGAAAGGAGTGAATGCTTTGATTCCCTTGCTTTGCCACCGGTTTTTCACGATAGAATCCGCACAACAACTTGTCCGAAAAGTTCTTACACGATACGACTTCGATGCAAGTTCGCTCGTTGCCGATTACGACGACCGTTCGCGCAGCATGATCTTGGAAAAAAGCATTTTCGGCGAGCCTACCCCCATTCTTTTTGAGGGTAAAACCGTTTACGGCGTCGCAAAACCCGACATTTACCTGACACGTAAATACGGAAACTACAAGCAGATACCCGATCCGAAAAAACAAAAACAACATAATTTTTATCTCTTGGAACTGAATAAGCCTTACCGGGAATATCAAGATTATATTCGCCCGTTGCAACTTCGTCTTTTGAATATATTGACCACGTTTGATCAAGTTTGCCGGGAACGCGGTTTACGTTATTACCTCATGGCCGGCACTTTGCTCGGAGCCGTTCGCCATCAAGGCTTTATCCCTTGGGACGACGACATCGACGTAGGAATGCCCCGCGCCGATTACAATTTACTCATTGCTCACGCTCAAGAATGGCTGCCTCAAAATTACGAGATGGTTTGTGCGGAAAACACGCCGGCCTATCCTTTCCCTTTTGCAAAAATGCAGGATGCAGAAACCACTTTTATTGAACGTCGAGGATTTAAACACGTCGGCGGAATTTATGTCGATGTATTTCCATTGGACGGCGTTCCGTCGGGAAAAATCGCTCGGAAACGGCAATTTTTTCAATACAAATTCTGGACAAAAATACTGTATTTTACTTGTCGCGATCCGCATAAGCATGGTCATGATACAAGTTCATTAATTCCACTTTTATGTCGTAAATTATTCACTCCTGCAGCTATACAAAAAAGGATCCGGAAAATTCTGACGCGTTATTCTTTCGATCAAAGTGTTCTTATTGCCGATTATGACGATGGTATCAAAGGTGTGATGGATAAAAAAATTCTCGGAAACGCTACGCCTTTGTCATTTGAAGGCAAACAACTCTTGGGTATTGAAAAATACGATGAATATCTTACACAAAAATACGGCGATTACATGCAGATTCCGGAGCAAGGGAAGCAGCGGCAGCACGGCTTCTATTATTTGAGCTTGGGAAAACCGTATCGGGAGTATAAAGGTAAAGGGTAAAAATTATATATTCAATTATTATTCAATATCTTCCTTCGTAATATCAATCGTACAAATAGGATTCCCTTTGCTGTCATTATAAATGTAGCGATAGGAAAAACCATGTTCCAGACAGTTCATTGTAGCAAGAGTACCTGTTAAGTTCTTGATCATGGCCGGCTTTGAGTTAGCGATAAAAGCATTTACGTCCTTTTTGGCAGTTTCTTCCACTTCGCCTTGCAAAGTGCAGGTATATTCGTCGATCAGCCCGTCTTCAAGAAAGCGTACGGTCGTCATAGTGATGCCGTTTCCCATCTCCAGCGGTAACATTTTTTGTATCGATTGCACTTCCAGTTTGGAGCTTTCAATCAGTCCGATAGTGATTTCGTCATCCGAATCTTCGGGCAAGGGATTGTTGTAATCTTCCGGAGTAATGAGCACATCGTACAAATGTTTGCCGTTGGCGTCGGAATAGGAATACAGGTACTTGATGCCGAATTTTTTGATTGTATCGAACTCAGGACTGTCCTGCAAGGTACGAATGATTGCTTTTTTCGCGCCGGCGCTCACAAGCGATTCTTGAAAATCAGCGCCTTCCGTATCCATTAAAATAGTCGCTAAAAATTTCAGCGTTAAGTCAGGAGCCGCTTCGCATCTGTCCATTCTGATAAATTCGTTTAATTGCTGAGGAAGCTGCTTATTGTACTGTTCGGCAGTTACTTCCAAAAACTTTTGCGCTACATTCGAACAAGCAAAGAAGCCAAACGAAAGAACCAATAAAACGATGACGGAAAATGTTTGTTTACATGTTTTCATAATGTATATAGTATAAAATTTGAATTACAAAGATAAAAAAGCAGAGAAATTTCATCTTTCCTCTGCTTCAGTACCCAGAGCCGGGGTCGAACCGGCATGGAAGTGAATCCACTGGTGTTTGAGACCAGCGCGTCTACCGATTCCGCCATCTGGGCTTGTCGAAAAGACGGATGCAAAGGTAGAAAAACTTTTGAATATAGCAAATGACTTGTTATCTTTTTTATTACATTTGCCGGATAAATTTTCAAAACATGAAACAGCAAATTATTCGTTGCAGCAACATAATCAATGATTTAAGCGATCTATTACGCTCGTTGAACTACGACGGTTTATTTCTCCTGACCGACCATCATACGCAAAAATTTTGTTTGCCGCTCGTTGAGGCCATCTCCGAAATTCAATCAGCATGGAAATTTTCCATCCCGGCAGGCGACGAAAACAAAACGATGCAAACGCTTTCCCAAGTGTGGAAATTCCTTTCGGATAACGGCGCCAACCGGAAGTCGTTGCTTATCAACCTCGGCGGCGGAATGTTGACCGACTTGGGCGGATTCGCTGCCGCAACTTTCAAACGGGGCATCCGGTTTATCAACATTCCTACAACGCTTCTGGGTGCGGTGGATGCGGCCGTCGGTGGAAAAACGGGCATCAATTTCAATGGTTTGAAAAACGAAATCGGAGCGTTTGCACCGGCGATTGCGGTATTGATCGATTCCTATTTTTTCAAAACATTAGATAGAACGAATTTATTATCCGGTTATGCGGAAATGTTGAAACATGCCTTACTAACCTCTCCCCAACCCTCCCCACAAGGGAAGGAGCTTGCCCCCTCTTGTGGAGAGGGATGGGAGGAGGTCATACGTTTTGATTTTGAAAAAATAAATTATACCCGATTGAATCATCTTTTATTCGAATCGGTCTTGGTCAAAGAACGAATCGTCGAAAAAGATCCCACCGAACAGGGAATACGCAAAGCGCTAAACCTCGGCCATACTTTCGGACATGCTTTCGAAAGCCTTTCTTACGAATTGCAACGCCCTGTGCCGCACGGTTATGCCGTCGCTTGGGGACTCGTTTGCGAATTATACCTTTCGTTCGTTAAACTCGGATTCGATAAAGAAATTTTATCGCGCATCATTCGTTTTGTGAAAGAAAATTACGGCAGCTTCGCTTTCGATTGTAATCAATACGAGCAAATCTTCGCTTTCATGCAACATGACAAGAAAAACGAATCGAAAGACGTCAATTTTACTTTACTGAAAGCCGCCGGCGAAATCGAAATCAACCAAACGGCTGATAAAAAGGAAATTGAAGAAACCTTGGATTTTTACCGAGATTTTTTCGATTAACCCTTACTCTCCATTATTATAATACTTCACCAAATACACCACCACCGGAAAATGGTCGCTATACCCATTCAAAAAAACATCGCCGCTGTGCGTGCGCAACGGATAGCCTTTGTACCGCCCGGTCTGCTCCGTCAAAAAATCAGCATTAAAAATTTCAACTTTCCAGTATTTTAAAGTGGAGTGGTCGTTGCCGAGCAGATTACCGGAAAGCATGATTTGATCAAACAAGTTCCAGCCACCGTTGTAAGCCAGCGAACCGATACCTTTGGCAAACAATTCGGCCATCGGATTGAAGATGCCAAACTCACCGACGTCGTTTTTCTTGCGCTTGGCATTCAATACTTTGCTCACGCTCGCGTTGGTCGGATCGTCGTTCAAGTCGCCCATGATGAAAATCTTGGCGTCGGGATCGGCAGCCATGATAGAATCGGTGATATGCTTCGTCAACGTAGCAGCAGCCACACGAAGATAACGGGAAGCTTGCTCGCCGCCACGCCGCGACGGCCAGTGATTCACAATCACATTCACCCGCTCGCCGTCCAGCAATCCCGACACAAGTAATTGATCGCGCGACCGGAACTTCGGATTATCGGCCAACCTGAAAAGGTAGGGTTTGCTTGATGTTACCGTGAAAAACGCCGGATTATACAGCAACGCGACGTCCACCCCGCGCGCATCGGGCGAATCGTAATGGACAATCCCCAAATTCCGGCTCGCCAGATTCGGATTTTTCACCAAATCTTCCAGTACTGTGCGGTTTTCCACTTCCGATACGCCAATAAAAGCCGGCCCCAGCGGACAGGTTTCTTTCGCCAACTGACTAATCGCGTAGGCCATATTATTGATTTTCTTCCAATATTTATCGCTGTTCCATTTCTTCGTTCCCTGCGGAGAATATTCCAGATCGTATTGCGAATTATTGTTGATCGTATCGAAAAGATTTTCCAAATTGTAGAACGCTACGGAATAAGGAACTAACTTTTTGCCTTGTCCGCACATAACCGACGGAACCATAAGCAATAACACTGCTAAAAGATTTAATAACTTTTTCATAATGTCAAAACAATTTAAAGATTGATGCTACAAATATAGTTCATATCTTTGAATTTTTGTTTAATTCGGAAACTTTCCTTACATTTGTAACAGAAATGTAACCATTCGTTCATGGGAATGAAATGTTCCGTTTCTACTTTTGTTGCGGAAAGAATTAATACTAAATAATTAGCGTGTGTTTCATGAAAAAAATCTACATTCCTCTTGTACTTCTCTTATGTTGTATAACGGCAAAAGCCCAAGAACCAGCGGATTCGGTCCCCTCGTTCTCGAAAAACAGAATAGAGAATGTGTTCATCTTCTTAGATGAAGAAACCTTTGGGGAGGATTCCGAGCAGGGCGATTTCAACGTTTCGTCGCTGATGACTTCCTCCAACGACATTTACTTGTCGAACAGTAATTACAATTTTTCCGCCGTGCGCTTCAAGGTGCGGGGTTACGACAACCGCTACTCCGACGTGTTCATCAACGGAATCAATTTCAACGATGCCGAACGCGGCGGTTTCAGCTACGGAATGATTGGCGGCCTAAACGATGCAACCCGTAATCAGGATGTCATCAACGCCACTTCGCCTTCGCGCTTCAATTTCGGACAGATCGGCGGAAGTTCCAACATCAGTACGTGGGCAAGCGGTTACAGTCCCGGATCCAAAGTAGGCGTCGCTTACACCAACCGCAATTACAAATTGCGCGGAACCGCCATGTATTCGACCGGCGTGATGGACAATGGCTGGGCGCTGTCGGGCATGCTGGCTTACCGCTGGGCCGACCAAGGTTTCATCAAAGGAACGTTTTACAACAGTCTCGGAGCCTTCTTTTCCGCCGAAAAAATCCTGAACGACAAAAACAATCTTTCGTTCACCTTCTTCGTCGCTCCTACCCAACGGGGACAAGCTTCGGCTACCACAGAGGAAATTGCCGATTTGCTCGACGACCATTATTACAACTCCAATTGGGGCTATCAAAATGGGAAAGTGCGCAATTCGAGAATTGTTACAACCTGGGAGCCGACTTTTATTGCCTCGCATCTCTGGAAAATCAGCAACAATACGCAATTGCAAACCGGTATAGGTACGAAATATAAAAGATATGGAAGTACGGCGATCGAATACGCCAGCGCCAACAATCCACGACCGGACTATTACAAGAATCTTCCGAGCTACCACACTGGGGAAGCACGAGAAAAAGCTCAGCAAGACTGGTTAAATGATATTAACTATCGCCAAGTCAATTGGGACGGCATTTACGATCAAAATAGAACTCCTCAAGCCAAAAAAAACGGAGGCGTTTATACTTTGGGAGAACGCATGAACAATCAACTCAATGCAACGCTCAATTCCACGTTGACCACGAAGCTCAACCGGAATATTACGATGATGGCTGGAGTAGAAGCTCGCTATACCAAAGGGATGCACTACGAAACCATTGCCGACTTGCTGGGCGCCTCTTATTTTTTGAATGAAAATTCTTTTGCTAGAACCGACATTAAACTCGCAGATAATCCTTACGCTGCTTTTTACGACCTGAATAATCCGAATACAAAAGCAGTGAAAGGCGATCGTATCCGTTACGATTACGACATTCATGTGCGCGACGCCAATGTTTGGGTTCAAAACGAGCACCGTTATGCCAAATGGGATGTTTACTATGGTTTCAAGTTTGGTTACAACGATTTTTACCGCTACGGAAATATGCGCAACGGCTTAGCTCTTGATAATTCCTATGGCAAAGGCAAACTGCATTCATTTGTTGAGCAAAGCACGAAATTCGGATTGACTTATAAACTTTCCGGCCGGCACATGTTCTCCGGAAATGTCAGTTATTCGATACTTCCACCGCTGGCCGACAATGCCTATATTTCTTCGCGCGTGAAAGACGACGCTGTCGCCGACCTGAAAGACGAAAAAGTTTTCTCGGCCAATGTCAATTATACGATCGCTACTCCTGTAGTAAAAGGACGGGTTACCGCTTTCCAAACCAATTTCTACGATCAAGCCGAATTATACCATTATTTTGATGACGGCAACCATACTTTTTCCAATTTGTCGTTATCGGGAATCAATAAAATACATCGAGGCGTGGAATTGGGTTTAGAAGCAGCTGTTACCTCAGCGCTTAAGCTTTCGTTCATCGGTACTATGGCGGAATATTTTTACAACAATCGTCCGACCGGAACATGGAGTTCCGAAAACGGAGCTTTCCCCGATAGAACGGACACTTATTATCTGAAGAATTTCTATGAAAGCGGAACACCGCAAACTGCCGGCTCGTTTGGAGTCCATTATTTTTATAACTACTGGTTCTTCGATGCTACTTTTAATGCTTTCGACCGTACATACATTGATATTTCTCCAATCAGAAGAAGAGAAGACGCACTTGGTGAGCTTCTATCGCACTTGATTGACGAAGCGAGGAACGAGATTCCTCCGAGAGATGAAGTGACTCTCAAGGAAGTAGAGGCTAAAGTAGATGAAATTATCCCTCAGGAAAAATTTGCCGGAGGCTATACCATTGATTTTTCTATTGGTAAGTCGCTTATTCTCAAACGGAAATATCGTTTGAACATCAACATGCAATTCAATAACATATTGAATAACATCAACTTGAAGACAAACGGATATGAATACGCCCGTTTCGACTTCGCAACTCAAGCTGTAAAAGTACCCTCTTTCTATTATTACGCTCAAGGATTCAATTGTTTCCTGACGGCAAACTTCAGATTTTAATAAATAATAAACAAAAAAAATACAAGAATATGAAAACATTAAAAGGACTATTCGCATTATTGATTCTCTGTTGCACTTTTTTCGCATGCGACCAAAGAGAATTTGATGTTCCTCCCTACGAAAAGCCGGTGGAATTTACAGGCAAAGCCAATTTGACCATCAAAGAATTTATCGAAAAATATCAGGCAGTAGAAGATACATTGAAGGTAACGGCTAATGATACGATCGAAGGTTATGTGATTGCTAACGATGTTTCGGGAAATATCTATAAACAATTGGTTATTCGAGACGAAACAAGTGCATTGATCATCAACATTGATCAAACTAACATGAAGAACCTCTTTCCCGTAGGACAAAAAATCATCATCGAATGTAAAGGCTTTTATGTAGGCCGCACCTATGGAATGTTTCAAATGGGCGGCTACTACAAAAGTGGCAACTACAACTCAATTGGCCGTATAGAGTGGCCGCTTGTTAAAGATAAAATTCACCTTTCGGGCGAACCTGATCCCGATATTGCGATTTGCCAGCCGCAAGTGGTCACAGCAAGCAGCTATGCCGACTTGTCGAATGCAGTGAACGTAGGAAAACTTTATAAATTGGAAGGCGTAGTCTGGGCTGATGGCGGTAAAAAAATATTTGCCGCAGAGGCCGAAGTTTCCGGAGGTGCAGTGGACCGTGTCGTTTCTTTTAAGACCGATAATAGTAAAACAGTGACCGTAAGAAACAGTATTTATTCCGATTTTGCAAGTAAAATGGTGCCCGAAGGAACCGGCGATGTAGTCGGTATCCTCACTCACTACAACGGCAAACCTCAATTCCTGATCCGCTCGCTCGATGACGTACAAGGTTTCTCCAGCAGCACGCCCGACGGAAGCAAAGACAATCCCTGGGATGTTACGTATGCAATCGGCCACCAAGACGGCGAAACCGAAGGCTGGATCAAAGGCTATATCGTAGGAACGGTTGCCGCCGGCGTAAGCGAAATCAAAGCGAACAGCGACCTCGTGTTTACCGCTCCGTTTGACGTGCCGAATTACGTAGTGATTGCCGCAAGCGCGAACGAAAGAGATTGGACAAAATGTGTTGTTGTGAACTTACCGGCAGGTTCGGCCATCCGCACCGACGTGAACCTGCCCGATCATGCCGATAATGTAGGCAAATCATTGGCCGTTAAAGGAATCTTGAAAAAAGCGCCGCTGGGTGCTGCCGGATTAAGCGTAGCAACCGGAGCTGCCGCCGACTTTATACTGGGCCCCGGCGGAAGCGTTAATCCGGGAGGAGGCGACGGAACGGAAAACAATCCTTATTCCGCCGATCAGGTAGTAGCTATGGGCAAAGGCGTGAATGTAACCAATGTCTGGGTAAAAGGCTACATCGTAGGATGCGTACCCGATCAATACCTTGCGAACGCAGTCTTCACCGCTCCTTTCTCTTCACAAGCCAATATTCTGATTGCTTCTTCTGCAAGCGAAACCACTGCAACGAACTGCGTACCTGTTCAATTGGTAACGGGAACTATCCGAACCGCATTGAACCTTTCCGCCAATCCGGGAAACAAAGGCAAAGAAGTCCTCTTGAATTGCGATTTGATTGCCTACTTCGGAGTGGCCGGTATTAAGAATATCGTTTCTTACAAATTGAACGGAGAAGGTCCGGTTGACCCGCCCGTTGATCCTCCCGTTGACCCGGGCACCGGCGACGGACAGTCTGCTGCAACCGCTTATTCCGTTGCGGCGGCGATTGCCAACCAGGGCGGTTCGACAAGCACTACACAAACATGGACAACCGGTTACATTGTCGGTTGCGTGAAAAGTGGAAAGACCTCAGTAGCTTCTGCCGATGATGTATGGCTTGGCGTGACTTCCGGTTGGGACTTGGCTACCAATGTCATTATTGCCGATTCGAAAACAGAAACGGACATCAACAAATGCGTGATTGTCAACCTTCCGGCAGGGAAACCTTTGCGTACGGAAGTGAATTTGCTCGACAATCCCGGAAACTATCAAAAAACGCTGACGGTGAAAGGCGTATTGCGCACTTACTTCGGTAAAGCGGGTTTGAGAGATTCGGCCGGCGCAGCGGAAGATTTCATATTGCAATGAAATTGAAAATTAAAAGAATAGAAATATAACATTAAAAAAATCATTTATGAAAAAGTTAATCACCTTAGTAATGTGTCTTTGCGCATTGGGATTTTCGAATCTTCGTGCAGATAATGTTTTTTATGAAACTTGTGGAACAACAGCGCCTACAAGTGGAACTCGTCCGACTCCCGCCAGTTATCAAGGATGGGATAACCAAGGTCTTGTGGATTTTGACGGAAACGTGGATCTTCGCGCAACAACTCAATTAAGTAGCCATGTATGGTTTGCTGCCAATAATGACAAAAATTTGACTATTAGCGGCATCAACACTTCCGGCAAATCAAACTTGAAGCTTTCTTTTAAAGTAGCGTATGGCGCAACCGGCGGAAATGCTAACAAAATGCTTGTAGTTGCCAAAGACCTTGCCGCAGGGGGAAGCGATATTACAATCACGGTTCCCGACCAAGCATTAGGAGCTTCGAACGTATATTCCGAAATTAACAACTTGTCCGGAATTCCTGCTACAACGAATCTGCAATTGACATTCACCGTACTTGGAGCCACTAATGCCCAAGGTTATCGTTTGGATGACATTTTGATCACTTCGGGAAATGCTCCGATTTTCAGCGACAACAATGATTTGGCAACATTGACGGTCAGCACCGGTACATTAGATCCGGAATTTGATCCGGCAATAACCACGTATTCGGTTGTTTTACCGACAGGCACAACGACTGTTCCTTCCGTTCAATACACTTTGGCAGACGCTACGGCAGCCGCGGTGAAAACCGATGCAACGTCGATTCCCGGTTCTACTACGATCGCAGTAACAGCTGAAAACGGCGACAAAAAAACCTACACGGTAAATTTCAGTGCAACGCCGCCCGCCGGAGAGTGGATCGAAACTTTTGAAACGGGACCTTCTAAAACCAGTTATACTTATGGCGAATATCAAGGAACAGCCGCACTTTGGGGCGCAGCCGCCGTTATCGCCAACAACGACAATTCAGATAAGAAAAACGGGCTTTATTCGGCTCGCCTGAGAGATCCGCGACCCAATTACGATGCTGCTCATTACATCGAAATGAAACAAGATAAAGGCAATGGAGCCGGCGTAATTTCGCTTTATCACGGTATGTATGGAACGCACACGGGCGGAACCTACAAATTGGAAGTTTCCAATAACAGTGGAAGCACTTGGAACGCATTTGTTGCCGAAGTGGAAGAAGTTCCTGCCACATTGACGAAGATCTCGTTTACCGCCAATGTGCCGGGCGACATCCGAATCAAGATCACAAAAACCAATAGCGCCAATAATTCTTCGATCAACATCGACGACATTTCGATTACCAACTATCCGGGAACAGGCCTATCGCAAATCGGTAATGACCTGAGCGTTTATACGACTAACAGCACGCTCCACATAGTCGGTTACGACGGAAAATC
>JAISKG010000209.1 GCA_031261015.1 Dysgonamonadaceae bacterium
AAAAAGTTAGTATTATTTGCCGTTGTCGTTGCAGGCGTAGCTTTAAGCTCTTGCAAAAAAGAAGCTGCTCCGATTGTAGATGAAGAACAAAAAATCGAAGAAACTGTAGTTAATGACTCTACTGTCATTATTACCGATTCTACTACAATTGTTGTTGATTCTATCAAGTAATTAACCCTCTAAGCGACATTTCAAATGAGCTATCTCAAAAATTGAGGTAGCTTTTTTTTGTTTTTAAGAAAATAAAGCGTAACTTTGCACGCCGATTATTATTCAAAGATGTAAGTATTTGATTATGACCTTTTTATTCCGTATTGCCTTCAAGAGCAAAAAGAGGAAAATGAATCAAACGCTTGATTATTAACTAACAAAAAAAATTACAAACAGTGGATACGTTAAGTTATAAAACACTTTCCGCCAATCGGGCAACCGTTACGAAAGAATGGGTGGTCGTGGATGCCGCAGGACAGCACGCAGGCCGCTTGGGCGCTAAAGTAGCGAAACTTTTAAGAGGAAAGTACAAACCCAATTTTACTCCTCATGTGGATTGCGGCGATAATGTGATTGTTATCAATGCCGAACAAATCGTTTTAACGGGAAATAAATGGACTGATCGCATTTACCTTTCCTACACCGGCTATCCGGGCGGACAACGGGAGAATACGCCCGCTTCTCTGATGAAAAAAGGAAGCGATCGCCTTCTGAAAAAAGTAATTAAAGGTATGCTTCCTAAAAATCGTTTGGGAGATCAATTGCTGCGAAACCTTTATGTTTATGGCGGCAGCGAGCACAAACATGAAGCGCAACAACCTAAATCAATTGATATTAATTCACTCAAATAACAACATGGAAGTAGTAAATGCATTAGGAAGACGTAAAGCTGCGATTGCCCGCGTTTACGTCAAAGAAGGATCGGGAAAAATCCTGATCAATAAGCGCGAATTTGAAACTTATTTCCCCTCTCCGATATTGCAATATGTTGTACGACAACCGCTGAATAAATTAGGCGTTTCCGAGCAATACGACATTACCATTAATTTAAAAGGAGGCGGATACAAAGGACAATCGGAAGCTGCCCGCTTGGGTATCGCCCGCGCATTGGTAAAAATCAATCCGGAAGACAAATCGGCTCTGCGTTCGGAAGGCTTCATGACCCGCGACCCGCGCGAAGTGGAAAGAAAAAAACCGGGAAGACCCAAAGCTCGCAAACGTTTCCAATTCTCGAAACGTTAAACAATTGAAAAGGAGAAAGGAAAATGGAGAAAGGAGGAAGAGAATTTTCAACTTTCAATTTTCAATTCTCAATTTACCAAGTTTAGTATCTAAATCGGTAGGACTTATCCGGTAAGTAATTATCAGGATAGCTACCTAAAGATTGAACAAAAAAGAAAGTAAACAAATTTAAACAGTAAAAAATGTCAAGAGTATCATTTGATCAATTATTGGAAGCCGGCTCCCATTTCGGACACTTGAAAAGAAAATGGAATCCCGCCATGGCTCCTTACATCTTTATGGAACGTAACGGTATCCATATCATCGACTTACATAAAACGGTAGTTAAAATAGACGAGGCCGCATCCGCACTGAAACAAGTCGCTAAATCGGGACGAAAAATTTTATTCGTATCTACTAAAAAACAAGCGAAACAAGTCGTTGCCGACAGAGCAATTTCAGTAGGAATGCCTTACGTAACGGAACGTTGGCCGGGCGGTATGTTAACCAATTTTCCAACCATCCGGAAAGCGGTTAAAAAAATGACGACTATCGACAAAATGGAAAAAGACGGAACGTTTGGTCAATTATCCAAACGCGAACGTTTACAAATCACCCGCCAACGGGCAAAATTGGAAAAGAACTTAGGTTCAATCGCCGATTTGAACCGTTTGCCGTCGGCTCTTTTCGTCATCGACGTGATGAAAGAACACATTGCCGTAGCTGAAGCTAATCGTTTGGGTATCCCTGTATTCGCAATCGTTGACACCAACTCCGATCCGAACAGTGTAGATTTCGTAATTCCGGCAAACGATGATGCAACCAAATCCATCGAAGTGATTTTGGAAGCTGTTTGCAACGCTATCAACGAAGGTTTGGAAGAACGCAAAGTTGAAAAAGTCGATACGGAAAGTGAAGAACAAGTGCCCGCGCGCAGAGAAAGAAAAGCGAAAACCGTAAGGAAAGTTGTTATCGCCAAAGACGACGAAGAAGCGCTCAACGCTAATGTCGCAAGTAAATTTGTAAAAAAAGAAGAAGAATAATACATTAAAAAAAAGAAAAAAATATGGCAGTAACAATGGCTGATATTCAGCATTTGCGCAAAATGACAGGCGCCGGAATGATGGACTGTAAAAACGCACTCAACGAAGCTGAAGGCAATTTCGATACCGCAGTAGAAATTATCCGTAAAAAAGGACAGGCAGTCGCTGCGAAACGCGAAGACCGCGAAGCTTCCGAAGGTTGCGTATTAGCTGCGACTCAAGGCGATTTCGCCGCTATCGTAGCAGTGAAATGCGAAACCGATTTCGTAGCTAAAGGCCCTGATTTTATCGGGTTGACCCGCAATATTTTGGATGCCGCCCTGGCCCACAAACCCGCTACAACGGAAGAATTATTAAGCGCTCTGATCGACGGCCGTCCGGTTTCGGAATGGATCACCGACCGCATCGGCGTTACCGGCGAGAAAATGGAATTAGGCGCTTACGAATATTTGACGGCTCCGAGTACCATCGCTTATATCCATCCGGGAAATAAATTGGCGACTATCGTCGGTTTCAATCAAGCCGGAGTGGAAAATCAAGTAGCCAAGGATGTGGCAATGCAAGTAGCTGCAATGAATCCCATCAGTGTGGATACCGATACAGTTCCCGCTGAAATCATCGAAAGAGAAAAGAAAATCGCTCGCGAAAAAGCCATTGAACAAGGCAAACCCGAAGCGATTTTGGATCGCATTGCCGAAGGCGCGTTGCAAAAATATTACAAAGACTATACGTTGTTGTCGCAGGAATTTATCAAAGATTCCAAGTTGACAATCGGCGAATATCTGAAAAAGCAAAACAAAGACCTGACGGTCAACGCTTTCAGGCGAGTCAATTTGAATGTAGAATAAGAATAAGTTTTTGTATAAATAATAGTATCAGAAAACCGGCTTGGGAAAGTCGGTTTTTTTCGTACCTTTGTTCTTAAATTCGATAAACAATTACAATGAGTTTAATTGATCTTTTAAAAAACAATACAAAAACAGCGTTTTCTTTTGAAATTTTGCCGCCCTTGAAAGGAAACAGTTTTACTAAAGTATGTAATATTATTGATAAATTACGGGAGTTTAATCCGAAATATATTAATATTACTACGCATCACAGCGAAAATATCTACAAGGAAACGGAAAACGGATTATTGAAAAAAATCAATGTTCGTAAACGGCCGGGAACAGTAGCGATCGCGGCTGCTATTCAAAATAAATACAAGATTACAGCGGTTCCGCACATTATTTGCAAGGGTTTTACCAAGGAAGAAACGGAATATGCTTTGATCGATCTGCAATTTTTGGGCGTTAACGACTTGCTGCTGCTGCGCGGCGACGCCAACAAATTGGAAAAAGATCAGATCGCGCCGGGTCATGGTCACGACCACACGACGGGATTGATAGAACAAGTCAATCAATACAATCAAGGCATTGATTTGGAAGGAAATCAGTTTGAAAAACCAATCGTTCCCTTCTCTTACGGCGTGGCTTGTTATCCCGAAAAACACGAAGAAGCGCCCAACATGGCATCCGACATTGCGTTCCTGAAACAAAAAATTGCAATGGGTGCCGAATACGCCGTTACTCAAATGTTTTTCGATAATCAAAAATATTTTGCGTTTATTGAACGATGTCGGCAGGAAAACATCACGGCGCCGATTATTCCGGGCATCAAACCGATTGTTTTTTTGGATCAACTCGTTGCTTTGCCGAAGATTTTCCGGACGGATATTCCGGGAGCTTTAGCCGACGAATTACGCCGTTGCAAATCCGACGAAGAAGCGAAACAAGTCGGCATCGAATGGAGCATTCAACAATGCCGGGAGTTGATAAATTATGGCGTACCGAGCCTGCATTTCTATACGCTCATGGCAACCGACAGTATTTGCAAAATCGCAAAAGCTATTTATTGAATGTTGTTTAAAGAAATCATCGGACAGGAAGCGGCCAAACGGCGACTGATTCAATCAGTGCAGGAAGGTTTTATTCCTCACGCGCGGTTGATTTCGGGCAAGGAAGGAACAGGAACGCTTCCGATCGCTTTGGCCTACGCGCGCTATTTGCATTGCACGAACCGGCAAAATGACGATGCTTGCGGAACTTGCGCCAGCTGTCAGAAATTCAATAAATTATCCCATCCCGATTTGCATTTTGTTTTCCCGATTGTTAATAAAAAAGGGAAAACAAATACGGTTTGCGACGATTTCTTAAAAGAATGGCGAGCTTTCCTTTCGGGAAATGCCTACTTTAATCTATCCGATTGGCTGACTTACATTTCCGCCGAAAACGCGCAAGGATTGATCTACGCCCGCGAAGCCGACGAAATTCTGCACAAACTCAATCTGAAAGCATACGAATCGGAATATAAAATATTGATCGTTTGGTTGCCCGAAAAAATGCACGAAACGGCTGCTAACAAACTTTTGAAACTCATCGAAGAACCGCCGGAAAAAACCGTTTTCCTGCTGATTTCCGAAGATCCCGAAAAAGTGATCGGAACGATCCGGTCGCGCGCGCAAAGCTTTCCTGTTCCGCCGATTACACCGGAAGATTTGACGCAAGCAATCAAAGAAAAATACCAACTTTCGGACGAAGATGCTCAATCGGTCGCCCATCTCGCCGGCGGCAGTTACTTAAACGCCGCTAATCTGATAGACACGCGCGAAGAAATGGCGATTTATCTCGATCTTTTTATCATCATTATGCGTAATTCGTGGAAACGCGACATCGTAAACATCAAAGCGAAAGCCGATTACTTCGCTTCTTTAGGCCGCGACAAGCAAAAAAACTTTTTGACTTATGCTCAACGATTGGTTCGCGAAAATTTCTTTCTGCGTCTGCAAATGCCGGAAATCAATTACCTGAGTCGCCCGGAAGTCGAGTTTTCCATGAATTTTTTTCCATACGTTAACGAAAAAAATGTTGTTGATTTTATGGAAGAATTGGCTTTGGCCGAACAACACATTGAACAAAACGTTAATCCACGCATGGTCTTTTTCGATTTATCGGTAAAAATTGCAGTTTTGCTAAAAAAATAGTACCTTCGCCAATTGAATTTTGGCGATCAAAACATGGAATCGGAATATAGACTCTATAACGGCGAATGCCACTTAAATAAAAAAGGCTGCTGCAGAAAGCAATGCACCAAATTAAACACTTACGACTGGCTGTGCGACATTGCCGCATCCGAGCACGCCACCGATTACGTCGAGGTGCAATTTAAAAATACACGTAAAGGTTATTACCTCAACAGCAATCAGATACCTTTGGAAAAAGGCGATGTTGTCGCCGTGGAATCAAGTCCCGGACACGACATCGGTACCGTCACCCTCACCGGCCGGCTGGTTTTGCTGCAAATGAAAAAATACCGCGTGCGCCCCGATGCCGAAATCCGGCGCATCTACCGGAAAGCTAAGCCCGCCGATTTGGAAAAGTTCGAGGAAGCGAAAGCAAAGGAATACGAAACGATGATCCGCTCACGCAAAATCGCCGAAAAATTGGGCTTGCAAATGAAAATCGGAGATGTGGAATATCAGGGCGACGGCAACAAAGCTATTTTCTATTATATTGCTGATGAAAGAGTTGACTTCCGTCAATTAATC
>JAISKG010000244.1 GCA_031261015.1 Dysgonamonadaceae bacterium
TTAGGTAATATAGTAAATCATTGATTCATAAAATAATCATGGAATTTGCCATACAACAAAAATTAGCATTGATAGCTGAATGTATTTATCAGAAAATTCAGAAACAACAAAAAGAAATATTTTTGGGTTTGTATAATGGAAGATAATCTTATTGGCTATAATATTGCTCTTTCTCACGGAATTTCCAGTATTGTTATTTTTTTATCCCGTATGATAAAAAAGGGTAATAAAGATGAAAGAGTAAGGGATATGTTACAAGGAGCCATAAATTATATTTTATTACAACAAATTTATTGTTTCAAGTCGATATAACCAAGGATACGAATGGATCGTTTTTAAGCGCCGAAGTAATCGAAGAACTTCAATCAGCATTTGTTTTCCTTACTTCAGACAAGGAAATCAAGTCTCTTTGAATATTTTCCAAACTATTTTACTGAAAAAGATGATGGAAGTCTCCTCAAAAAATGAAAAAGAAATTGTTTTTACCGATGAAGATATCAAAGACTTCCCACCCGCTTCCTGGGATGATTTACCTGAATCGATGTATTCGCTGTTCGAAATAATTAAAGCCAATCCTCAGGAAATATTGATAAAATTAAATCTCTGGGGAGGAAGTTGCGGCGCCAATTTATTAGCTCGTTTTTGTCATACCAATGAAAAGATAGAGCAATTGGTCAAAGAGATTGCAGCCAAAGAACAGGAACTAATGCCGGATGTGTTATTAGCCGAGATTGGTCATCTACCGGAATCGAGAGTGGGAAATATCTTGTCCCGCCCTCATATAAGGGAATATGAAATACTTTATTTGTCCAATTCCGATTTACCGGAAGAACGAAAAATTGCGGTGTCGGATTTAATACTTTCTTTCCGGCAAGGAAGATTAAAATTACGTTCTAAGCGATTGAATAAGGAAATAATACCTCGATTGACAAATGGTTTTTTATTCGCTATGCAGACCCGGAACCTCATTTAAGAATCCGTATTCTAATGAAAGACGATTTATATCTGGGACAAATAATGAATTTATTCTACACAAAATTAAATCATTTCACAAACGACCATATGATTTGGAAAATACAAGTCGATACATACAATCGGGAATTGGAACGTTATGGCAATACATTGATAGAAGAGGCAGAATCCATCTTTTATATCGACAGTGAAAATATGTTATCAATTATAAGAAAATTGAATGTATATAAGAATGAAAATTACCGGTGGATGGTTGCGTTAAAAATGATGGATTATTTTTTATCTGATTTCTCATTCGATACCGTAAGAAAACAACAACTGATGAAAACCATGAGCGAATCTTTTAAAATGGAATTTGGATTTAATCAATACAATGCTAAGCAATTCAATTCCAAATTCAGAGAGAATAAAAATGTTATAGAATCCGTATTAAATAAAACCATTACCGATGAAATTTTTTTAACTTTATGTAATCCAATTGAAAGCAAATTGAAAAAATTAACTCCTGTTATTAAACAGTTAACCGAGAAAATAGGGAAAGACAAATCAGGCATTACATTGAATGATTTATTAACCAGTTATATTCACATGATGCTCAACAGGCTCTTCCGTTCAAAAAACCGGATACACGAATTAATTTTATACGATTTTATGTATAGATATTATACCAGTGAAATGGCTAAACAAAAATATTGTTCAAGCGAAGCTAAGAAAAAACAGTAAAAAAGCCATTGGAAAAAACTCAAAAAGTATTATTTTTGCATTTGTTTCGCTTGCAAAGAACGTTTGCTGCTTTTGATACAGCCACTTAAAATCTTAAAAGATGATGAATAGCATTCCCCAAATGCGTTTGGCAAGCCACCAACTTTCCGCCACGCATTGCCGTATGCCGGAAGATGTTGTGGCATGGATGGGCGCCATGCAGGCGCAAGATTACAACATGGCGAAGCAGGCGATCGTCCTTCGTCTGCCGAATGGAACCGAACAAGCGGTAGAAGAAGCCTTTAATCAAGGGAAAATCCTGCGTACCCACGTTTTACGCCCGACTTGGCATTTTGTTACTCCCGAAAATATCCGCTGGATGCTGGCTTTATCGGCTGCGCGAATCAAATCTTCGTCTTACTCGCGGGACCGGGATTTGGAAATTACGGAAGAACTTTACAATCAAACTAATACAATTATTCAAAAAACCTTGGAAGGTGGCAAGCAACTGACGCGCGAAGAAATCGGAAAGGAATTGGAAAAACATAAAATTCTGGTTAATTCCGCGCGTTTGGTGCATTTTTTGATGCGCGCCGAGGTGGAAGCAATTGTTTGCAGCGGCCGGTTGCAAGGGAAAAATCAGACTTACGCTTTATTGGATGAGCGCGCGCCGCAAACTCCGGTTTTACACAAAGAAGAAGCTTTGGCAAAATTGGCTCAATTGTATTTCCAAAGTCATTGTCCGGCTACCTTGCAAGATTTTGTTTGGTGGTCGGGCTTATCTATGACCGAAGCCCGTCAGGGATTGAATGCGGTCAACGATAAATTGATTTCGGAAGAAATATACGGTCAACATTATTGGTTTTGCGAGGATTATAAAATTATTCCACCGGTAGAAAATGCTCGTTATTTACTGCCGGCGTTTGATGAATATATTATTGCGTATAAAGACCGCACGCCGGTATTATTGTTGGAGCATCACAGCAAAGCCGTTTCGAGTAATGGCGTGTTTCGTCCGGTGATTGTGGAGAATGGACAGGTCGTGGGACTTTGGAAGAAATCGGCGCAGAAGAAAAATCCCTTTACTTACACTTTCTTCCTGCCGAAAACAGAAACGCCATAAATCAATCCCAGCAAAGCCGGCAGCCAAAGCAAATCTCCGACCGGAGTTTTGCCGGGATCGGCAGGATCGCCGCCCATCCGGAGTTGCCCCGAAGTCAAATTATCTGTTTCCCTCGGCATATCAAAAGAATCTTGAAATTTACTTGTACTCATGCTATTTTCCGCAAACCGGTTTTGTTCCAAGTGATTGGTTCTTAACAAAGAATTTCTCCCGGTTGGAAAAGGCGCCGCACTTACAACGATTGCATTGCAACATAAAATAAGTGCGACCACCAGCCATCTTTTCGTCCTAATCATCTTTTTGCTCATTTTTTGCCTATTATTTTAATGCTATTTTAGCGGTTTCGGCCTGACTATTATTTTCAATTTTAACTACATATACGCCGGTCAATTGGTTAAGCAGGAGGGGTTGGTTATTATCTACTTTCGTAAACGCAGCGATTTTTTTACCTGCGAGGTCGTACAGGCTGACGGTGGATAATGCTTCCAAGCCGTGTAAAATCAGTTGCCGGTTATCGCTTCCGACGGTGATCTTGCCGGCTGCAACGGAAGCGGCGCTCGTAGGAGCATTCGCGCCAAACAACTCAAACTGCAACTCAAAGCGTCCGGTATTGTTTTGCGTGCCGGCGGCCGTAAATTGGTAAGACGGAACGGCCAACAAATCGCTTGCCGAATTATTCTGCTTGTCGATCAACAGCAATTTGGATACATTCAAGCTGCTTGCTTCCAGACGAATCGTATAATTGCCTGCCGAATAAACTTGATAAGCCAGCGGAATCATCGTTTCCGTATCGGGTATCGCATTGATGGCGTAATCAACGCCTTTATACGCACTGTAAATCTGAGGACTTGTGGAGCTAATCATTTTCTGCGCGTCTTTATTGAGGTCGTATCCGGTGGTAACGCCATCGCCGCCGACCCGCAAAGCAAAGTAATCGTAGAAGGAATTGTCTTTAGTCAGGCTCAACCGGATTTGATCGTAAGAAGATCCCGAAGCGCTGCGCAATTCACTCCCGTTTTCGCCGCGAAATACAACGCCGTCTTTGTTGAAAACAATCGATTGTGTTGCATCCTCTACTTGTACAAAGAAGGCTTTGAACGGCTCGACGATGCCGTAGTCTTCATCGTAATCGTTGGAAGCTCTACTATATACGTAAGTGATATAATCGGATAAATGATTGCGCAAATGATAAGCGGAAGTGTTGGGGTTTCCAATCAAGTTCCAGCCTTGATGCAGATTGCTCACTGCGGAATGATAAGGAGTAACGACATGTTCTTTGTGTGCGGAGGTTGACCAAGTCCAAACGGAAGCCGGCGAATCGCTGATAAAAGTAAGCGTTTCGTAGCCGTCGGGTCCGGTCGAGGCGGTACCAAAATCCTGTCCGAACAAATAACCGGTATTCTTGCTCAACGCAGCCGTATTGTCGGGTATCCATTTCCAGTTGGCGCTGGTTTGGTCGCTGTAACTTCCTGCGGCGCGTTTAGCTCCGTCGTAAGTTTTTCCCCATACGCCTGTTTGCGCATTTTTCGGATTGATCACCAACACCTGATTTTCATCGGCATTGCGTATTTCCTTCACGTCAAACGGGAATGAAACCATGTACCATTCTTCGTTTTGGAAGGCTTTCTTCACTTTCAAGGTTTGGGCGCTCAGTGTTCCTTCGGCTCCGCTCTTCATTTGAGCCGTGCTGTTGTCGTCGGAGTGCATGATTGCTTCGACCGTTGCACGTAAACTGCCATCGACGTGGACTATTCCTTTCGTGTTTATTTCCAATACTTGGGTTGTATATTCATCGTCGGGAACCAGCGCATGACCCGAAACTACTATTCTCCGGACGCGGTTGTTGTTTTCAGGCACCGAAACCAAAACGTTTTGCGGTTCAAAACCGGTTTCTCCTTCAAATTTTACTCGCCATTGGTTGTCGGCAAATGAAGCGGTTTTGCCTTCTTCCAGCCAAAATTCCGCCATTTCGCGCAAGCGGTAGAGGTAAACAGACGATTGTCCGCTTGCATAACTGGCAAATAAAGGATTATTGCCGCCGCTGCCCGAATTGAATTTGATTATATCGCGCCCGCCGTTGTTGGCCGCCGCACTTTCTTCGCCAAAGCAAGTAAGGGTAGCTACGCCTGTTGCCGCTATGGAAATCGTATAGGTCGGCACATTGTCGCTTCCTCTCAATACATTTTGATTCGACGAAAGATTTCGTTTTTCCGGGCCTAAAAATTTTTCGTTGACTGCATCAAATAATGTCCATCCGTCGTTCTCGTTTCCGGCGAGGGTCAGTTCAAACGGTTTGGAATCCTGATTATTGGAAGCGGTTTCGGTATTGATTTTGATGGAAGGAGTTGTTTCGCTCGATACAAAAATACCTAAGCGGTTATTGGTCGTTTGTAAGCCTAATGTATAGCAACCCGCAAGCGATTCTTCTTCGTTGTACGTCGTATTGGACGTTTTATAGCCTGCTACTAAATATTTTTCTCCGGCAACCAAATCATTTTTATCGGTGACAAGAACGTAAGTACGGCTGCCTTGATGTACCGTGAAATTGTATTCGGCTGTAGCTTCGCAACTTCCATCGGTCAAAGCGGCCGTGATGGTGACGCTTCCGGCTTGCGATCCGATGGTAATTTCGCCCGTAGCATCTATGGTGGCAATATTTGTGTTGCTGCTGCTATAATTAATTGTCGCGTCGTCGGCATTGGTCGCCGTTGCTGCCGCGTTGAAAGGAAGATCGCCCACAATGACCGACGACGGGAGATAAGGATCGAACGCTAATGCGGCCTCGCACGGATTGCAATCCGGATTGGAATTATATACGGTAGCAAAAGCGGTTTCCTTAAAGAGATAAACCGGCTTGTTGGCGGAGCTGATGTTGTAGCATGAGAACCGGGGGTCCGTGCCGTCGGTATAATATCTCACCAGATTATTGCTTGTCTTGCCGGTACACGTTATTAAGGCCACATCGCCCGAAAAGTCGATGGAAAAATTGGAGAAGCTGTTGGGAGTCGCTACTGTTTGCAAAGTATTGGTTGTTCCGGTTACGGAAGTTAAATAAAGGTTTGCCGCCGTCTTGAAATTATAATTGCCGCTGTTTTGTTCCAATGTAAACGGTAGGGTCGAGCTTCCGTCCAGTGAAATTGACAGAGAAGATACGGCTGCATCCGCAACGCCTCTGTTTGTAGCAGAACTTCCACCGGTTGTCGGTTCCATCGCTTTCACAGTTCCTTTCAATCCGTTGGCAATCAAGTATTTTTTCCCTGCTTCGAGGCTTGCGGTACTGTTGACTAATTTATAGGTATTGGGAATACCGGTTGTTTGGCTGTAAACCGCATACAACGTTTCATTTTGGGAAGGTTTATAAGTCGTTTCGGCAGCATAAAGTGCAGGAGCCTCAGTCGTTTCGCTAACAGAAGATTTTACCCAGCCTGCAAATGTCCAATGGCCACAAGCGGCCGGCGGCGTTGCTACCGGAAGAGTGATTCCCGCGCCGGGCGATGTTTCGGTAAGGCCCTCTGCCGAACAACCGGTACACGTGCCATTCCCTGCTTCAAAACTTACCGTATAAGCTGATGCCGCCGTAGAGGTTACAACCACATTATCCAGACTTATTTTCGGTCTGCTGCCCGAAGAATTTCCTCCAGCTCCGCCGTTATGACAATAAAATCTTAATTTCACTGTACTTTGATTATTTAAAATAGCCGGCAAGCTAATATTTACAGAAGCAGAACATTCGGTATTGTTTATAGCGATAAAAGGAAAGTCTGTGTCTGTTAATTCGGCCCAAGTCGAGTTGTCTAATGAATAATACAATCTCAAGGTAGAAGTTCTATTATTGCTCACTCCGATGCCATTCGTTATTCCAGCTACATCAAAAGAAACGGAGCCTGCTGTTCTATTCGTAAAATTAAGATTTAAATCGCAGGCGACAGCTGTTGAATTATCTGTTGTTCCCGTAGTTAAAAACACTAATTTTGTTGAAGATGCTGCATCGCGTCCAATAGCTGTAGAAGTACCAACATTGGCAATAGCTCCTGTAGTAGATACTGTGGTTTTTGTCGCGGCAGGAATAGCGCCTGTACTTAATACATCTACACCATTCCAGTTAGTAGCCCAAGCCGACCAGTTCGTAAAAGTTTCGGTATAATTGCCGGATGACATCGTATAATAAGTCTGTCCCCAAGCATGGATGCTCCCGGCCATCATCCCGATAGTCAAGAGCATGATTTTGAGTGAATTAAGTTTGATCATATAATTAAAAGTTTAATAAGTTTACAAATAAAATATTCATCGGCAAGATTTCGGCCAAACACAATAATATATATACAAATATCGCACCACAAAGATAAGAGGCCGGTATGACATTTCCTTTGCGTTTCTGTTAAGTTTTTTCCTGTAATAACAAAGGGCGCGCCCATTTCGGACGCACCCTCCACTCTTTCATTTCTGTTTTATTTATCTGATTATTTCCGCTTTTCTTTTCCTGCCGAAAAGATAAACTCCGTAAGTTAATCCCATTGCAGCTAAAAGCCAGAGCGAATTGCCGACAGGAGTTTTGCCCGGATCGGCGGGATCACCTCCCATCCGGAGTTGCCCCGGAGTAGAATCGTCTGTTTCTCCCTGGTAAACAAAAGGATCTTGGAGTTTACTCGCATTAAAGCTTTCACTCGTCGTAAACCGGTTTTGTTCGTAGTTATTACCTCTCGAAACATTTCTACCGTTAGGAAAAGGCGCTGCAGTTAAAACCATTGTGTTGCAAAATAAAATAACTGCGATCGCCCCATATTTTTTCATTCTATTCATCTTTTTGTTCCTCATTTTAATACTACTTTAGCAGTTCCGGCCTGACTGTTGTTTTCGATCTTTATAACATATACGCCCGTCAAATGGTTGAGCAGGATAGGTTGATTATTATCTACTTTCGTAAACGTAGCTGCTTTTTTACCTGCAATGTCATACAAACTTACGTTGGACAATGTTTCCAATCCATGTAAAATCAGTTGTTGCCCGTTGGTGACCACCGTGATCTTGCCTGCTGCAACGGAAGCGACGCTCGTAGGAGCATTGGGGCTGAACAACTCAAACTGCAACTCGAAACGGCCGGTATTGCTTTGCGCGCCGTTAGCCGTGAACGAGTACGACGGAGTGGCCAGCAGGTCGGTCACCGCATTTTCGTTTTCCTTGTCGATCAACAGCAATTTCGATACATTTTCCGATAAGCCGTCTTCTAAGCGAATGGTATAATCGCCTGCCGCCGGAACTTTATACGCCAGAGGCATTACGTTTTCCGTTTCGGGAATCGCGTTGATGGCGTAGTCGATGCTGTTGTAGCAGCTGTAAAGCTGCGGACTTATCGGGCTAAGCATTTTTTGCGCATCCTTGTTGAGGTCGTATCCGGTAGTAAATCCTTGATCGCCAACTCGTACGGCAAAGTAATCGTAGAAAGAGCCGTCTTTTGTCAAGCTTAATTTGATTTGATCGTAAGGAGAAGCCGTTGCGCTGCGGAATACAATGCCGCCTTCCTCGAAATCAATTGAGGTAGTTCCGTCCTCTACCTGTACAAAGAAGGCTTTGAACGGCTCAATAATGCCGTAGTCTGCATTATAACTGTTGGAAACCCTGTTATATACGTAAGTAACATAGTCGGATAAATTATTGCGTAAATGATAACCGGAAGTATTGGGATTGCCGATCAGGTTCCAGCCTTTATGCAAAACATTGTCGGAAGGATGTTCGGTGACGGCATGCGTTTTGGGAGCGAAAGTCCATGCGTCGGCAGGAGCCGGCGTTGCGCTGATAAAAGTAAGCGTTTGGTAGCCGCTTGCTCCGTCAATCGCAGTACCGAAATCTTGTCCGAACAGATAACCTGTATTCTTAGTCAAAGTAACTGTATTAGTAGGCATCAACGTCCAGTTTGTACTGGTATTAGCGCTGTAACTGCCCGATGCGCGGGAGGCTCCGTTGTAAGTTTTGCCCCAGACGCCGGTTGGCGTGCTTGGATTGATGAACATCCGGTCTCCGTTTGCGTTTTGAATTTCAGCGACATCAAACGGGAATGAAACCATATACCATTCTTCGTTTTGGAAAGTTTTTTTCACTTTCAGCACACCAATATCCAAATCGTCGGCAACAACGCTTTTCATTTGAGCGGTGTTAGTATCGTCGGAGTGCATGATTGCTTCTACTGCCATCAACGTACTTCCTGTCAAAGCATGAAGTTTTCCTGTCGTGGCAATTTCCAGCACGTCTGTCATGTAACCATCATTGGCAGGAACGGTGGCAGTTCCTGAAATGAGGATTCGTTGAATGCTGAGATTGTCTTCGGGTACTGCAACTAAAGTAGTTTGCGGTTCCCAATCGGCTGCGCCGTCGTATTTTACTCTCCATTTATTTTCATCAAATGAAGCGGTTTCGCCGGCTTCGAGCCAGAATTCGACCATTTCGCTTGAAGAACAGGTGGGATTGGAGTTGTAGGTGGTGGTTGATGCGGATTTATAAAATCTTATTTGTGTAGAAATACCTGTTGCTGTTGCTTGATGAGTTCTTTCTACATACATACGATAACCCATGTTAGTAGCAAGATTACATGCCAATTGATTTCCGGATGAAACAGTTGATAAAGCAGAAGTCAATATTTCAAAAGTAGAAGCATTCACATTATCCACATAAATAGCTGTCGGCGAATTTCCTAAATCGGCAGATCCACTTCCCGTACCGCTCAGAACTAAATATTCGTTTGTAGATTTATTTTTTAATGTAAAACCGCTTCCTGTTGTTAATGTCCAAATATGATCCATATCCGTCATTGTTAATGAACCACCTGATGGAGTCGTTTTAGTATATTTCAACCAACCGCCATCAACTGTTGCATTCATTGCTGCAATCTCATTATCCGTTCCTGCTGTACCAATAATCGCTCCAATCACATAATCTCCATCGGTTAGGGTTCCCGTCAAGGAATATGTATCGGCAATTCCCTCTACTTTCTTATACACCGCATACAAAGATTCGTTTGCAGGCGTATAAGTAGCTTCCGTATAAAGTGTAGGTTTAGTCGTTCCGGCGCTAATAGGAGATTTTGACCAACCGGCAAAAATCCAACCATCAGCGGAGCAGGCAGATATTGGCGCTACGGGAAATGCAATTGTACAGCTCGATTTTGTGTCGTACACTACACCTTCGTTGTAAAATGTTACGGTGTAGGTAGTTTTTGCTTCAAAATTGATTGTAACAGTAGTATTTGCCGTAGGAGTTACGGAAAAAATATTTCCATTTTGAATGACTGTTGCACTGCCGACCGGCGATACCGTATAAGGATTTAAGCTACTTACTTGATAACAATTTTCAGGCGTAGCTGTAATAACTTTGCCCAACAAACTTACATTGCCATAACTTGTGTTATTTGATAGAGCTTCAATCGTGTATTTAGGAAGCGCTGTTCCTGTTAATAAAATATCATCAATACCTCTTGCTGTGGAATTTAGATGTGTAAAACGAAGGCTTAGATTGCTTGTTGACGGAATCGTTCCGGAAGCCGTTATTAAAGCCCACGCAGTATTGAAAGTTGTCGAAGGTAATGTTAATTCCGTCCAACTACCACCATTGGTAACGTCTTGGTATTCTACTTTAATATTTCCCGACGCTTGATCATTTGATTTTCCTCTTTTTAATCCAAAAGACAATTGCAAGTTTGAATAATCACTTGTGTTTATGCCTGTTAAAGTAAGAGTTAAATCTGAGCTATTTAATAAAACAACTCCAAGTCCCGAAGCTCCGGTATACCCTGAACTTGCATTGGTTGCTGTTTGGTTTATATTTGTAGAAGTATTAGAGAATGCAATTCCAATACTTGGATAGTCTGGTTCTTCAAAACCGTTAATACGTTCCGCTTGATTAGTAGCAAATTCTATTTTAAAAACAGTGTCTGCCATCGCACTCCAGCTCCCCATCACCAAGCACACCATCACCAGCAAACTTTTTAACAGTAGGCCCCCCCCCGTTAAAAGATGTTTACTTTTCGTTTTAAGTTCTTTCCTTTCCATATTCAATTTCATTTTAATAATTTAGTTTTGTTTGTTAGTTGTTTTATGTATAAATTTTTAATGAATGTTTCCTGTAATACCTAACTGCCCGGCATCCCGGTAGGGATGCATCGCTCGGTAGAAAAGCAAAAGAGCTTGAGGGTATCTGCATTTTCTACCGAGCGATGCAATCCTACGGATTGCCGGATTTGATGCCTAATGTGCCAATCTAAAGGTTAGGTGTAACATAAAGATTCGTATAGATTTTTATAATCATCTGCAAAATTAATGCCAAAAGTTGAAACAGTTTTCAATAAACAATTACCTTTCTCGGCCGTTCATTCAAATAAATAATATACACGCCGGAATTGCTTACCGTACAGGATTCCCAGAACGCAACGCCTTGCGCCCGGTGAACGACTCGGCCTTGCACATCTACAATCACGACTTTATCCGCAGGATCGTAGAGGCGGTAGAAAATGGATTTGCCTTGCACATAGAGGTCGGGATCGTTGGCGCCAATCGGGATAATCCCGTTTTCCTGACTGCAAACTCCCGTCAGATAAGTGACTACCGAGCCGCTCAGGCCGCCGTCGAAAATAAGGAACGAGGCGGTATGCTGCCCGTATTCGGTGGGACGGTAAGTGATCGTCAGGTCGTAGCCGTTGTCGGAATTGACTGCGACGGCGGGTAATGTACTGGCCGAGAGCGTGAAATAATTTTTATTGGTTCCGCTCAGCGCAACCGACAAATTGCCTTCCAAATATCTTCCTTTGACGGTGATGGTTTGGGATACGGCTGTATTTTTCTGCGTTGCGCCCATATAGAGCGAACTTTGATTGACCGGCTGGCTCAAGAGCGGATCGTGTCCGATCAGATCGTCGGGAAGTTCGTAAGTTTCACCGGTTTTATTGCCCCAGATATACTCGACCAGTTCGGGAAGATCGATAAACGGATTACGATTGTTTTGATAGCGATACACTTCGCGGTTGCGAGCGAGTTCTTTGGCGCTCACGGGATCGCCGCGGTGCCATGTCAGGAGCATGTCTTTGGCCCAGGGCTTCAGTACCGGGTAGGTTTGCTTCTCAAACATGTTTAACGCGTCGGACCGCCATTGCGACGCATAATCTTCGTAACAGGTGATCATATAAAGATAGGTGCGGGCAAAATCGCCCTTGTATTCGTCGTCGGGTTCAAAAGCCGTGGCGGTGGAAGCGCCGGAATAAACGTAGGCATTTTTCCCTACTTTGGAAACTCCATTGTTGAAGCTCGGATTGGCTACTTCGCCCAGCATGTAATTGGATTTGGCATTGTTGGCCGTTCCGTCGGCCGGATACAGGTGGTTGAGGTCGGAATAAGCGGCGTAATTACTCACTTCGTTCGAAGTTCCCCACCAGCTTTTGGGCAACGAGTGTTCCCGCTGGATGCCCGAAGTGACGGAGCCTTGCGGCTCGCGGTAATAACGTTCGATATCGGAATACATATCCCAGATGGTAATGCCGTCGGCCTTCACATCAGTTGTCCGGTAGTAATACCACAAATCGTCGTAGTCTAAACGCGTATGCTTTTTAAGAATTTGGTGCAAAGCGGTTTTCAAGCCTGCGCCCTGCTTTTGGTCGATGCTGTGGAGAT
>JAISKG010000269.1 GCA_031261015.1 Dysgonamonadaceae bacterium
CAAAAACAGCAGTACTTATACCATATTTAGATGTTTCTTTCAATGTTCCTGTACCATCTGCGGTTGCATCTATATTGAGCAAAAATGATTCTTTGTCAAATTGTTTTGTTTTTGAATTATTTTTGCTCAATATTATAGTATAATATTCTCCTTCAATATCCATGGAAGCCAGAGTATAAGAGAAATAATCATCCCATTCCATCACTGTAACTTTTGAAAGATCAAAATTACTAATTAATTTAGAATAATCACTCTCTGATAAATCTTTTTTCATAGTATTTATGAGATGAATATCATTTCGCACATTGACACATTGTTTGTAATCGAGAAATGGAAATTCTCTATTTAATAACTCGACTTGATTTTTAGTTAATAAAAGTTTATCTGCCGTATCAGCTTTATTAGTTTCCATTTCATTAGATTCGGTATTATTACAAGAATAATACACTCCAACCAAAGCACAAATTGTAATAACCATTAATTGATAAATAAATTTTTTCATTTTCATTTTTTTTGAAGGACAATGCCTTCGATTAATAAATAAAATTTTTATCTCATTAAAAAACTCGATCCTTGCAAGTAATTTTTGTTTTTCGCTTGTAAAATTAGAGTAAATCACTGCAATTTTCTTGCAGTCTTTCAATTACTTTCGTATTTTGTTTATTTTTCTTTCATTTATCGAAAAATTTCTCCGATTTTGACTGAAAATTCAAAGTTACAGGTATAATAATAGGAGTATTTTACCAGGTCAAATTTGATTTCGGCTCCGTAGTTTTTCAATTCATCCAAAATATTATACAATTGCCGCTCTCTTAGATGTAGCCGTTCGGCAAATTCGGCGGGACTTCCCGTGGTTTCCATTTGAATCAGTTTATGAATGCGGTGCATTCGCTCAAGTCGTTCAAGAAAATTCATTTTTCAATTTTGAGATTGGTTTTCAAGTTCCGGAAAACGATTTTTAAAATAACAAAAGCGTGGAACTTTAACTTTATCTGGTTTAGAGGTCTTCGACTACCTACGGAACAAATAAGATTTACCGTTTTTTAGACGGTCGTTCCGCCGGCGTAGCAGTACAAAATTATTCCGGCGTTTTCGGCGCACTCCCTTTTATCGATATTCGCGGAAAAAGTTCGGTTAGTACAAATTATCAGCCTTTATGGATTGTCGATGGCGTTGTGCTCGAAAATCTGCTGGATTTATCTCCTGCCGAATTGGCTTCGGGCAATACTACGACCCACGATCGGCGTAACGTGCAAAAACAATGAATTGTTTGAGTTCGGCATGTCCACATGCCGTCTTATGGAAAAATTAGGCACTATCGAAACCGAAATTTTCATATTCCAAATAATAAGAGAGCCTTTTGATTATACCAAATGGCAGCGAGAACATTATGCCGATTTTTCGGTCAGTGAATTAAACCCCAAAGCGGTAGAATATGCAAAACACAATCCCATGTTCAGCATAGTGTAAAATAACGGTGATACATCCTGTTTCACCAAACAACTCAGCTATTTTTTTAATTTTACAACGAATTATTCTGGAATCCCCAAATAATTCGTATCTTTGTAACTGATAAAAATCAGCACTTTTAATCCCCAAAATGGCTATTAATAATAATATATTATCAGTTATAGAAAAAACACCGGATGCCATTATCAAGGACATTGCCGGCCGGGTAAAGGAGCGACGGCTCGAATCTGCGCTTACTCAACAGGAGTTGGCGAAACGCGCCGGAATCCCTTTGCCTACTTATCGCCGCTTCGAAAGAACCGGCGAAATATCTTTTCGCTCTTTGGTTATGCTGGGAATCACCTTGGGAATGATGGAAGAATTTCTCAATTTGTTCTCTACAAAGACTTATAGCAGCATAGACAACTTATTGGAAGCCGGAAATAAAAAACGTCAAAGAGGGAAGAGAAATGGATAAAATAAATGTTGTTGAAGTATTTTTGGGTGGTGATCGGGTTGGGCGGATTGCATTGACGGAACATTCTATTTGTGCATTTGAATACGATACGGAGTTTTTGACGACAGTCTGCCTGATGGATGGGGAAATTTGATACTTGACTGTTATTTGCGCCAACAAGGAATTGTCCCGGAAAAATTAACTGTTCTTCAAAGATTGGCCTTGGCAGGAACTACCGGTAGAGGCGCTTTGGAATACCATCCGGATAAAAGTTTAGCCGAAGAAAGTGCGTTTTTGGATTTCGATAAATTGGCGGCAGACGTAGAAAAAATCCTGACAAACGAATTTTCGGAAGATTCTTTGGAAACACTTTATTTATACGGCGGTTCCTCCGGTGGCGCAAGGCCCAAGATTTTTGTGAAAATAGAAGACAAATATTGGCTGATAAAATTCAAAGCAACGATCGATCCGCCCGATGTTGGTAAAACAGAATATGCTTATTCATTACTTGCGCGTGAATGCGGAATCAATATGCCTGATACTCAATTATTTGAATCTTACTAACAACATAGATGAAGTGTATGATTTATTCCGGTTGATGGTTTTCAATGTTACCATATCCAATCGTGACGACCATGCTAAAAATTTCTCGTTCCAGTATGAGAATGGCATTTGGATGCTATCCCCTGCTTATGATTTGTTACCAAGTTCGGGTTTCAACGGCTATCACATTACGACAATCAACGGGCAAGGAGATCCGTCTTTGAAAGACATTATGCAAGTCGCAACTGAATCCGGATTGACGAAAAAGCACGCGGAAATGATTATAGAACAAGTAATTGAAACATGCCGTAAACACAACAAGCTGAATTATTTCCTCAAATGAAGGAAAACAAATAAAACCGAAGTTAATACATACGAGATTTACCGTTTTTTAGACGGTCGTTCCACCGGCGTAGCGGTACAAAATTATTCCGGCGTTTTCAATTATGGAATAAATAAAGAAGAACAGTTTTCGATGGAAAAGCAAAAAGAAATGAATATTGGAATGGAAATCGGGTTTTTAAATAATCGGATCCGTATGACTATTGCGGGTTATCAAATAAAGAATGAAGATTTAATGGGAGTGGTTCGTAAAATTACTCACATACTGAAAACTCCATAATTTAGTTTTTCCTATATTGCTGTTCGTAAGTTATGAAGATAATTGCGTATCTTTGTCCTCTCACAAGCAAGGTTGATCCGTGCAACAGCTGGGTTTCTACTCTCAGTAATAGAAGCATCCGGCTGAGTCAAAAATAATAAAATAATGTGCAAGAGCGATTCAGCAAACGATCACGAATTATACATGCGCCGCTGTTTGCAATTGGCAGCATACGGCAAAGGTTTTGTTGCTCCTAATCCGATGGTGGGTGCGGTAGTGGTTCACAATCAGCGAATTATCGGCGAAGGTTTTCACCGGCGTTGTGGTGAAGCGCATGCGGAAGTGAACGCGATCGGCGCGGTCAAAAATCCGGAATTGCTTGCACAATCCACGCTTTACGTGAATTTGGAACCTTGTTCGCACACGGGAAAAACGCCGCCTTGCACGACGTTAATTCTCGAAAAAAAAATTCCAAGAGTGGTGATCGGACAAATGGACCCTTTTCCTAAAGTCGCCGGACGAGGTATTCAAATTCTGCAAAAATCCGGAATAGAAGTGATTACCGGCATGCTGAAAACAGAATGCGAGCAACTCAATAAACGCTTTTTGACTTTCCACCGTGAATGCCGGCCATACATTTTCCTCAAATGGGCGCAATCGGCCGACGGTTTTCTGGATAAAGTACGCACGGCCGGCGACGGACAATTGCCGGTGCGTTTTTCCAACGATTTCACGCAAATAGCCGTCCATAAAATGCGTGCGGAGGAAACGGCGATCATGGTAGGCTCGCGCACGGAAATTCTGGATCGCCCGCAACTGAATGTTCGTTACTGGCACGGGAAAAATCCGCAGAAGATCCGGCCGGCCGGCGGCATTGCGTTAGCGGAGCAAATGCATGCGCTGTACGAGCAAAATATTCAATCAATTGTGATAGAAGGAGGTGCGCAATTATTGCAAAGTTTCATCAATGAGCGATTGTGGGACGAAATTCACGTAGAAATTACACCGCTTCAATTGCGCGAAGGCGTGGCAGTTCCTACGTTTACGGGAACGTTAGAGAATATTCAAAAATGTAAAAAATCGGTCATTTTCGTCTATTTGAACAACTTCAAACCCTAAAAATCTATAAATCTTGCGCAGAGTAGCGATTTTCGTCAAAAATGTTCCTACTTTTGCATACGAAAAGTTTTTACACAATTTAAATAGATCTATGATGCGTTTAAAAACCGGATTTGCTCTACTCTATTGTCTTGTTTTCTGCACCCTTTTTACGGCGTGTTTGGGAGATGGCGACGATAATTCTACGATCGTGATCGCCGATGATGCGGAAATCCTAAGTTTCAGTCTATCGCACGATTCCATCCCTGCCTTGAAAACAACCGTGTTTTCGATCGATCAAATCAACGGAGTGATATTCAATAGAGATTCATTGGTTTTCGGCACGCAGATGCGCGACACACTATTGATTGCTTATACCAACGGAACCAGTGTAGCGAATGTTTTCCGGATAGACGGACAAAAAGATACAATATGGATTACCAGCGGCGACAAGATTCCCGTCGCTCAACTTTCTCCTTTGCAAGTCATGTCATTAGACCGGAAAAATATCAAAGAATATACGGTTCATTTGAATGTACATCAGGTTGATCCCGATTCGATGCAATACAAGCAAATTGCTTCCAATCTGTCTTTTTTGAATGTTGCGGAAACGAAAACCCTTCGCTATGAAGACAGTTATTATACATTTTCCAAAACGGCGGCGAATGAGATAGAAGCCCATCGTTCAGCCGATTTCCAAACTTGGGAAACCGTGACGATGACCGGAGAGCCTAACGATTTGGTAATCGCCGGCATCCAATCTTGTTCTTTCGATTCAGAAGAATATTTGTGTGCAACCAACGTTTTGGGAGACTTGTACGTAACTTCACTGTCTAAGGATTTTATATGGGAAAAAGTAGAATCGGATTATCCGGTGAAAAAAGTCTTGGGATTTTTGGACAAAAGTTCTGTGCACGAATCCGGATTAGCCGTAATCATTGACAAAGAAGGCCAATATTATTTTGCTTTCACGCATGATTTGCAGGAATGGAAAGAAGGCGAATCAGTTGACGCCGATTTTCCATCCGATTTTTCGGCTACGCAAAATAACGCAAAGTATCTTCCGCGAATTACTCTTGCCGGCGTTTCAGCAACCAAAGGCGTTGTTTGGACGACGGAAGACGGTTTATATTGGGTGAAACTTACCGATCGCCTGCCGAAACTGGAAGGCGCAAATATTTGCGAATACGCCGGCGAGTTGTACATTTTCAACGGCCGCGTGGGCGATATTTACAACAATCAAGTCTATTATTCCATAGATGGAGGAGTTACGTGGCAAACGAAAGAATCCAAAGCGATGCCGCCGAAAGATTATCCTCTGCGGAGAAATGCTTCGCTGGTGGTCGATGCGCAAGGATCGGCCTTCTATTTTGTCGGCGGACAAAATGACGCCATCCTTACGAATGTATGGAAAGGCTTTCTAAATAAGCAGTTATTCTTAATCAGAAATTGACGGGAGAATATAATTTTGAAGGCATTTTAGCGTTTTCATTAAAATAGATTTTATGAAATTAGCTTTCAAAATCATCCCGGTCGTTTTTCTGATGCTCTGTTCAACAGCGGTTGCACAGGAATATAAATACGAAATAGGAGGAGGCGCCGGCTTGTCGATGTACATGGGCGACGCCAATCAAAACTCGTTTTTTCAGAGTTGGAATCCTTCTATTGGATTGATTTTCAGGGATAATTTGAATTTTCGCTGGGCGGTAAAAGCCGATTTGATGTGGGGAAAAGTTTCGGGCGATACGAAAAAGATCAAGAATCAATTTCCTTTCGGCCAACAAGCCTCTTTCAGCCGGAATTTTTTCGAGTTGGGCGGGCAAATGGAATTTAATTTTCTACCTTACAGCGACAAATTCGCTTACCTGAACACAAGTAAAATATCGCCGTACATCCTTTGCGGATTAGGAGTGACTTTGGCGCCGGGGAAAAATCAAACTTTTTTCGGTTTGAATATGCCTCTGGGAGCAGGAGTGAAATACAAACTCAAAAACCGCGTGAATATCGGATTGGAATACGCGGTACATAAACTTTTTGCCGATGGCTTTGATGCCCCCGATCAAACAGGTTTCAACTTGAATGATCCGTATCAAACCAACAGCAGTTTTTTGAAAAATAACGATTGGTATAATACATTGCTTTTGTCCATCACTTGGGACTTCGGTTTGAGAGATGGGCGATGCACGACAAACTGATGAAAGAACAACTTGATCTGACAAGACTTCCGGCGCACGTGGCCATTATCATGGATGGAAACGGCCGATGGGCGCAGAAAAACGGATACGACCGCTACGTGGGACATCAGGAAGGTGCGGTGTCGGTGCGCAACATTGTAGAAGCGGCCGGCGAAATCGGTATTCAGTATTTAACGCTTTACGCTTTTTCGACCGAAAACTGGAATCGTCCGGCGGAAGAAGTCGAAGCCTTGATGTCGTTATTGGTGACTACCATTCATCGCGAAACTGCCGATTTGATGAAAAACAATGTCCGTTTATGGGCGATCGGCGATCTGGACCGTTTGCCGCCTTTGTCGCGCGCGAGCTTGGACGAATGCATCGAAGAAACCAGCCGTAATACCGGATTAAATCTGGTTTTGGCGCTCAGCTATTCGTCGCGCTGGGAAATGGTTGAGGCGACGAAAGCTATTGCCCGTCAAGCAATTGAAGATGAAATAAAGATCGATCAAATTACGGAAAATACCATTTCCGAACATCTGACTACTGCTGGTGTGCCCGATCCTGATCTGTTGATCCGTACCGGCGGCGAGCATCGCATCAGCAATTTTCTGATGTGGCAATTGTCTTACGCCGAATTGTATTTTACCAATGTATATTGGCCGGAATTTAGAAAAGAAAATTTGTACGAAGCCATCGTCGATTATCAGAAAAGAGAGCGGCGATTTGGACAAACCGGCGAACAAGTCAATCCTAAAAGTTAAAAATTAAGCGTTAGCGTAACTATATGAAGCAAAAAATATTCCTCTTACTGGTTTTATTCCTTTCATTGACCTCTTTATCCGCGCAGGAGCCGGTGGTTGTCGAGGCCAACGATTCGTTGCCGGTCATTACTTATTCGCTCAACGATGCAAAAAAATATACTATAGCCGGAATCACGGTTTCCGGAGTAGAAAGCTATGGTTATGAAGATTTTGTGTTGATTGGCATTTCAGGACTTTCGACCGGCGATAAGGTGAGCGTTCCGGGCGAGGAACTCACGTCGGCCGTGCGGGCGTTTTGGCGGCACGGATTGTTTTCGGACGTCAAGATTTTGGCAACCAAACAAACGCGCGACAGCGTTTGGCTCAATATCGCCCTCAAACCCAATCCGATTATTTCCGAGATTCATTTTTCGGGCGTGAGAAAAGGCGAACGGGAAGATCTGGAAAAGAAAATCGGCATGGCTAAAGGTTCGCAATTGACTCCGAACCTCGTCAACCGCGCGCGCAAACGCATCAAGGATTATTTCGATGAAAAGGGATTCAGCAATGCGGAAATCAAAATCCAGCAACGCGACGATGTTTCCGAAAACGGCAAAATGATTCTCGATATTACCGTCGATAAACAAGAAAAAACCAAAATCAGAGAAATTGTGATCGCCGGAAATGAACATCTTTCGGATTACGATTTGAAAATGGCGATGAAAAAAACCAATGAAGGTTTCAGTTTGGCGAAAAGATTTAAATTGAGCCTGCGTAAAATATTTAGTACCAAAAAATTTGTCAAAGAAGAATATGCTAAGGATTTGGATAATATCATTCTGAAATACAACGAAAAAGGCTACCGCGACGCGATGATCGTTTCCGACAGCGTGGCTACGGTGGATGACAAACATGTGGCCATTTATATCAAAGTGGACGAAGGCGATCAATATTTTATCCGTAACATCAAATGGGTGGGTAATACCAAATATCCGTCAAGCGTGCTGGATATGGTACTGAGTATGAAGCCCGGAGATGTTTACAATCAAAAGAAATTGGATCAACGCTTGAATGGCGACGAAGATGCAGTACACAATGTGTATTATAATGAAGGTTATATCTTCTCAAACATGGATCCTGTCGAAACTTACGTGCAAAACGATTCGGTTGATATTGAAATCCGTGTATCGGAAGGGATTCAGGCAACAATCAGCCGCGTGCTGATCAACGGAAACGATCGCTTGTACGAAGACATTATCCGCCGCGAATTGATGACCAAGCCGGGGCAATTGTTTAGCAAGGAAGTGCTGATGCGGTCGGCGCGCGAATTGGCTCAAATGGGACATTTCGATCCGGAACACATGGATATTCAGCCGATTCCCGATCCGGAATCCGGCACCGTCGATATTAATTACAACTTAACTTCCAAAGCGAACGACCAAGTCGAGCTTTCGGCCGGTTGGGGACAAACGGGATTGCTCGGCCGTTTGAGTTTCAAATTCACTAACTTCTCGTTTCATAATTTGGTACATCCGAGTACGTACAAAGGAATCATCCCGCAAGGCGAAGGACAAACATTGACCTTAAGCGCACAAACCAACGGCCGCTATTATCAATATTACAGCGTTTCTTTTTTGGATCCCTGGTTTGGCGGGAAACGGCCTAACTCGTTTTCTCTGAGCGGCTACTACATGATTCAAACCGGCGTGGACAGCCGTTCGTACAACAATTATTACAACTATTATTATACAGGCGACAACAGTAGTTGGATTTCTTACGACGAAAACCAATCAATGAAAATCTTCGGTCTGACGGCCGGATACGGAAAACGCTTGAGCTGGCCGGATAATTATTTCAATTTCATGGCCGACCTTTCTTATCAAAGATACATGTTGCGTAACTGGAATTATAATTTCTTGATGCACAACGGAAATGCTAACAATATTTCGCTGGGTTTGACACTTTCGCGCAGTTCGGTCGATAATCCTTTATACACCCGTTCGGGTTCGCAATTTGTACTTTCGCTCAATTTAACTCCGCCTTATTCCTTGTTCGATAAAGTGGATTATGCCTCCTTGGGTAAGATCGAATCCGACAATTCGCTTTCTACAGCCGAACGCGATCGCGCCGCCGCCGAGAAAAATAAATGGGTGGAATATCATAAATGGAAATTCAAAGGAAAAATCTTTATTCCTTTGGCTAATAAGGAGCGCGTGAAACGAACGCCGGTCTTGATGAGCCGCATGGAATACGGATTTGTCGGTTCGTACAACGCCAATAAACAATCTCCGTTTGAAACGTTCTACATGGGCGGCGACGGGATGAGCGGTTATTCGGGCATGTATTCTTACGAAACTATTGGTTTGCGTGGCTATGATAATGGAGCGTTAACTCCTTACGGTCAGGAAGGTTATGCTTATTCGCGCCTTTCGCTGGAATTGCGTTATCCGTTTATGCTCGAACAAAGCGCAACGATCTACGGCTTGGGATTTATCGAAGCGGGAAATGCCTGGCACGATATTGCCTCGTTTAATCCTTTCGATTTGAAACGTTCGGCCGGTGTCGGCGTACGCATCTTCCTCCCGATGATCGGATTGTTGGGAATTGATTACGCTTACGGCTTCGACAGTCCGACGGCAGGCGGAAGCCGGTCGGGATGGCAGCCGCATTTCATTTTGGGACAAGAATTTTAATCTAAGTAGAATTTAAAATAATCGAGTTATGAAAAAATTCATGGTAATCGGTATCCTGTTTGCATGGAGTGCAATAGGAATGCAAGCGCAAAAATTTGCCTTGATTGATATGGAATATATTTTGAAAAATATTCCAGCCTACGAAATGGCGAACGAACAGTTGAATACGCTTTCCAAAAAATGGCAATTGGAAGTGGAAACCGCTCAGCAGGAAGCGCAAAACCTCTACAAAACTTACCAAGCCGACGTAGTTTTCCTTTCTCCCGAAATGAAAACCAAACGTGAAGCGGAAATCGTTGCGAAAGAACAGGAAGCACAAGAGCTGAAACGGAAGTATTTCGGTACCGACGGCGAGCTGTTCAAAAAACGCGAAAGCCTCATCAAACCTATTCAGGAAGAGATCTATGTAGCTATCAAGGAAATAGCGGAAGCGCAAGGCTACATGGTAGTGGAAGACCGCGCTTCGGCGATGAGCATTATTTACGCTTCACCTAAAATCGACATCAGTAATCTGGTGCTGACCAAACTCGGATATTCAAAATAATTGTCTATCTTTGCACCTTGATTTCGAGAAAAAGATTAGTATTCATTTTAATTAGAAAACAATATGTTAAAAAAAATTACATTATTTGCTCTGTTGTTTATTTCCATGGGAGCAATGGCTCAAGAAGCTAAAATAGCTTATTTCAATTCGATGGAAGTTGTTCCGGCAATGCCCGAATATACTCGTATGCAAGATTCAATCCAAAAGAAACAAGCTTCTATTGAAAACGAACTCAAAATTATGGGTGAGGAGTACAATAAAAAATATACGGCTTTCATGGAACAAGGCGACAAGTTGGACGAAAGCATTAAAATTCGCCGCTTGCAGGAAATCAAAGACTTGGAAGAAAGAGCGCAGAACTTTAACCAAATGTCGCAACAACAATTAGAGCAATTGTATAAATCCTTGTTGGAACCGATTCAACAAAAAGTGAAAAACGCTATTGCTGAAATAGGCGCCGAAAATCACTTCGCCTATATTTTGGATGTGGCTTCTTTGCTTTATATCGATCCGTCCAGCACTGATGCTACTCCTTTGGTTAAAAAGAAATTAGGAATAAAATAAAAACGCCTGTCGGTATTTTCGATTCCGGTTACGGAGGGCTTACTATTTTAGAAGAAATCCGCAAACGATTGCCCAAGTATGATTATTTGTACTTGGGCGATAATGCTCGTACCCCTTACGGAACTCGTTCGTTTGAAGTTGTTTACGAATATACGCTTCAAGCGGTGAAAAAATTGTTTGCCGAAGGTTGCCCGTTGATTATTTTAGCCTGTAATACGGCTTCGGCCAAAGCTTTACGTACCATCCAACAAAATGATTTGCCTCGCTTGTATCCCGAACGCCGGGTTTTGGGAGTGATTCGTCCGACGGTGGAGAATGTCGGTGCAATCACGCTTTCCGGACATGTCGGCGTACTGGGAACGCCCGGAACGATCGCGTCCAATTCTTACCCTTTGGAAATCCAAAAGCTTTTCCCAGAATTGATTGTCACAGGAGAATCTTGCCCGATGTGGGTGCCTTTGGTCGAAAATGGCGAAGCGGACAAGCCCGGCGCGGATTATTTTGTGCGCCAACATTTGGAATCCATTTTGAAGAAAGATCCTGCGATTGATACCCTGATTTTGGGCTGTACGCATTATCCTTTGTTACTCAATAAAATCCGGCAATATTTGCCGTCGCACGTCCGTATCATTTCGCAAGGAAAATATGTGGCCGGCGCGTTGGAAGATTATCTTTTCCGTCATCCGGAAATTCGCGAACGCTGTTCGGAAAATCGTACTTGCCGTTTTTGGACAACCGAATCGGAAGACGTGTTTGCCGGCCGCGCTTCCATTTTTTTACAGGAAGATATTCAAGCCGAACGTATTTGTTTGGAATAAAATATGTTATCCGAACGAGAAAAACAGTGGATTCGTGCGCATCTTTCCGATGACGTTAGGCACTTAGCTTTGCAAAATTCCTTTCCGTTTCCTGCCGGGCGAAAGTCTTTTCTTTTGCAGCAGATAGCTGGGCGCCAGCAAATACAAAACAAAATTCCTTCGTGGTATGCGATGGATGAATTAGTGTATCCGGCGCGCTTGTCACTGGAACAATGCTCTTCGGAGCAAACGGCGCAATACAAAGCTTCGCTGGTCGCCGGCGATTCGCTGATGGATTTAACCGGCGGTTTCGGCGTGGATACGATTTTTATGGCGCCGAAATTCCGGCAAGTCGATTATGTAGAAAAACAATGCGAACTTGCGGAAATTGTCCAACAAAATGTTAAAGCATTAGGATTAAATCAAATACAAATTCATCAGCAAGACGCTCTCGACTATTTGCAGCGATTACCGGAAACAATTGATCTGATTTATCTCGATCCGGCGCGCCGTTCGCATTCCGGAGAAAAAATCGTGCGGATCGAGGATTGCGAGCCGAATGTCATTGAAATTCAAGATTTACTTTTAAGAAAAACTCGTCAAGTTCTTCTCAAATTATCGCCGATGCTCGACATTCAATCTGCGCTGAATGTGTTGAAAAATGTACAACAAGTTCATGTAGTAAGTGTTGAAAACGAGTGCAAGGAATTATTGTTTCTTTTGCAGCCGGATTATCAGGAGGAGCCGGCGATTATTTGTGTGAATTTTCGGAAGAAAGGCAATCATCCGGCGGTTTGTTTTAAACGACCGGAAGAGAAAAAGAGGAATATTTCCCACGCATCGCATGTCCGGAATTATTTGTACGAACCTAATTCTTCCATTCTTAAAGCTGGTT
Organism: Dysgonamonadaceae bacterium; assembly: GCA_031261015.1. Lineage (GTDB taxonomy): Bacteria > Bacteroidota > Bacteroidia > Bacteroidales > Azobacteroidaceae > Azobacteroides. The sequence continues at coordinate 12,559 of JAISKG010000269.1, forward strand.
ATTACAAGGGGATAACTCGGAAATATTCCGTAGAAAAACTTCATCCCGACAGTCATCTTTATACTTCGGATACGTTTATTTCCGATTTTCCCGGCCGCATTTTCCAAGTCGCCGGAGTGTTTGCGCCGGATAAAAAGGAACTCGGTGCAGCAGGCATTTACAAAGCAAATTTAGCGGTTCGTAATTTTCCGTTGAGTGTAGCGGAGTTACGGAAAAAACTTAATTTGAAAGAAGGAGGCGAGGTTTATTTGTTTGCGACGACTTTAGCGGATGGAAAGAGGGTTTTGATTGCTGGAAATCTTTTTTCTGATTCTATTTTTCCAATCCAAAATAATGTTGTATCTTTGTACTTAGAAATTTAATAAGTAGATAATAATTATTGCGGTACTTCGCGGGTTGTTATTTACTTTTTTATAATGCTGTAATACAATATTGAATTTTATTTTTGTTACTTTTCAACACTCCTACCGTTAATTTTATCGTCCCAAAATCTTTTTTGTCATATACTAAAAAAGATAATACTTTTTTCATTTATACTCAAATTCAGGTTAGAACTTTATTTTCTGCGTTAATTCCTTCTCCGTCAACGGCCAAGCCGGCCCTTCCTTTACTAAGCGAATCGCTTCCGCATCCGCCGATGGACACAAGGATTTTTTCACCGTAATAGTATAAGGTCGCCCGTTTTCATCTACGAAAAAGTGGAGCGTAACGGTTCCTTTGGCGTCTTTACATTCGTCGTCGGTTGGATGAACTAATGATTTTTTTACATAATCATTGAAATTCTTATAGGAATCTTTTTTAGGCGATTCCTCTTTTATAATCTTGCTTACAGAGGCAGTCATCTCTTGTTTCTTTTGAGTAGCATATCCCATCACCACCACTTCATCTAAAGTTTTGTTATCTTCTTTCATTGCAATTAACAGGGTTTGCGATGTATCGACCGGTAAAATATCCGCATTTGCCAACATTTTTGCATCTTGTAATTCCATAGATTGATTGTTCACCATTTCATCTTTCGCAATGACCGGAGGAGTGAATTGCACCGCTTTGTCATTTTGCGCCAGCAACTGGGAAGATGCGTTTTCTTTCGCGTCTGTTTGAGAAATCTCTATGATTGGTTGCGTCATTTTTTCAGCAAGCGCGGTAACAGGAGAGTCGCTGGGCGTAATTGATTGATGTAGCGCGAAATAACTTCCAATACCGATGAGCAGCAAAATTCCGGCAGCCATACTCCAATAATAGAAATATTGATTTTTGTTCCTGCGCGATCGTTGGGAAATTTGCTGCTGCATTTCCTTTATTCGTTGCGAATGATAGTCCTGTACTTTGTCATAGCCATCCAAAGCATCGGCCAAAAACGGATCCTGCATCGCTTCCCGTTCGAGGCGATGCGCCGCTTTCCCTTTTCTTGCGCCCTGTATGTATTGCAATAAACTCATAGACTGTTTTTTTCTATACAAATTTTCAAATTGCGTTTGCCGTTCTGGATGTAACTCTTCACTTGATTGAGGTTATAATCCGTTGCATCAACGATTTCGGCGTATGACATTTCTTCCATGAAAAAACGGACGATCGCGATTCGTTGCGGTTCGGGAAGCTTTTCCAAACAATTTTTTAGCGCATTCATTCGTTCCTCTTCCGGTTCTTCCTCGTCCAATAGATGCAAAATTTCGTCGGATTCCATAATTTCCGTATTAAAATCAACCGCAATTTCGTGACTCTCTTTGCGCAACAATTGCAGGCAATGATTTTTCACGACGGAATACAACCAAGTACGGAAAACCGCTATTTCGTATTGGGAAATTTTCGGAAGCAGATTTTCAAACAGTTGCATCACCGCATCCTGCGCCCGGTCGGCATCGCGTAAATACTTCAGACACACGCCGTACGCCAACGGAATATAACGATTGTACAATTCCCCAAAATACACAGTGTCGCCCGAATTTTTGTATTGCAACAAAATTTCTTCGTCCGGAAGCGCGGCTATGTGTTTCTTTCGCAAGGGAATTTTTTCTGCAAAAGTAGGATTTTTTTTTGGTTTTTATTGTTTAATAAATTTTCCGGCATATACCGGTTGATTATCTTCTCCATAAAACAGGATATAATAAACTCCCGGTTTAAGTGATACAACCTTAATGGTGTTGTTAGTCACAACATCCGATTGAGTAAATTTACCTTGCCCATCGTATATTCTATAAGAATATTGGCCGTCGTCAAATACAACGTTCAGTATATCATTCGTCAAAGTAGGATAGATATTGAAATCACTGCGATTGGTTTCCTTTATATTGTTCCAATGCCAGTATAAGCAATAAAATTCACAATCGGAGCGACTTTTATCCGGATTATTTTGCATGCAATTTTGGATACATTGTTCATATCCTTGCCATGGATCATAGGGTTCCATGTAACAGGTATTATAAAATGAATTTTGATAAATCAAAATATCTCCTACATGCAAGCACAAAAACTCAGGAAAATCGTATGCGTCTATAACTAATTGTGTATGAGGGAAAAATAAGCCATATATAACGCTACCAATGCCTTCTATCCATGAATCGGCCAAATCGTCTTCTTGCCACTTGCTTTCATGAGATAAATTAATTCTTTTTCTGTATTCACCATTCACCAATACCTCATCTACGCTCTCAACAAAAGCTAAATCCCTGCAAGGTTCCCAATCGCTATAAACCGTAACCTCATCTCCCGGTTGTACGGCAAAATCGGCTAACAATACTTCCGTACCTTCCTGATAACGAGGATAGCCTGAATATGCGGCGAAAATACAATAAATCTTTTCCACAATCGTATCTTCCCGCACCGCTGCATAATAAGACAAATCGCCACATTCCGTATCGGAAATACAAACTTGCCGGTAGATTTTCGTGTATCGTTTGCCGTCGATAATCGTATCGCCGTCGAAGTGGTATTTTTTGTCTAAAATTGATAATACCGCATTGTCGCGAGGCAGGAAATATTTCAATTCCGCATAAATGTTACCTGTAATGTACATACACATTGTTAATAAAACAATAATTCTTTTCATGGCTTAAAATAGTTATTTCGTTAATATCATCTTCTTCGTATCCACCTCTTTCCCGTCCAGATATAGATGCTTTGAACTTTTTCGTCATTCAAAATATTATTTTCACCCTTGCCGTCTTTTTGTTCTTGCTATCAGACAAAGAAAGAATATAATAACCGGACGGAATACTTTGTTTGGAAAGAATAACCGAACTTTCATTCAAGCTATTTTGTTCAAAACAAACTTTGCCCAACAAATTGTATAGTTTCACATTCCCGCAAAAGGCAGATTCAAACGAAATAACAACATCTTCAGCCGTTTGACGGATTGAAAAAAGAATCGTGTTTATTTTAGGAATGTTGCTGGTAATTTTCTCAATAGACAGTACTTCTATTTCATTATATATAGTAGAGTTTAAGTCTTGCTTTACAGAAACAATCCCCGTAACTTCCACTTTGTCATCCACAATGTATTTCGTATTGTCAATAATTAGATCATTAACAATCCATTGAGAACTAACAGCAATCACATAGTTTGTTTCTCCGGTTTCAATACCAAACACAGCTCCCGGTAAACAAGGTTCCGTCACACATGGACTTGCCATTAAGATGATTTTACCCCTAATAACAATGGGTTCCGCTTTTGATAGGATACAACTAAAAAGTGAAAAAACACATATAAGCAAAAAACTATTTGTTGATTTCATTTTTTTTGACTGTTTATTGTTTAATAAATTTTCCGGCATACACCGGTTGATTGTTACTGTTATAAAACAAGATATAATAAACGTCTTGCACTAATGAAGAAACTCGGATTTGATTGTTCATAACCTCTCCCGATCGAACAAATTTACCTTGACTGTTAT
>JAISKG010000276.1 GCA_031261015.1 Dysgonamonadaceae bacterium
AAGGAATTTTAGCCGTATGAGCTGCCAGCATAACCAATAAACTATCGTCTAAAGCATCCTCATTTTGCACGCGGAAACCGATATTTTTTAGAGGCAGGTAACGGAATGTATTTTCTTCTCCATAAATACGATTCACATCTTCTTCTTTCGAGAAAACTTGCTCCCAATTGTGCTGATAACTTTCCGAAGCGACATTGACCCGGTTTTTAGCCGCATCGTCGTCGAGGAAGGCGCTGAGCGGAGAAGTGGTTTGAGCAACCGGCAGTTTATTTTCCGTAAACCGAACGAAACAGGAAACATAATTCGGACCGCCGGCTTTAATTCCGCCGCCAAAGGCCGAACGTTTCATTCCGCCGAAAGGCTGGCGGCGCACAATCGCACCCGTAATGCCCCGGTTGATGTACAAGTTGCCGGCTTCAATGCTGTTCTTCCACATCGCCTGTTCCGCATGATTCAAGCTTTGCAATCCTGCTGTCAATCCGTATTCCGAAGCATTAGCATAAGCGATGCCTTGAGTCAAATCGTCGATGCAAACAACAGCCAATAAAGGCGCGAACAATTCTGTCTTAAATGTATAACTATTCGGTTTCACACCCCACTTAACCGTCGGTTTCAGAATATATTTCTTTTCATCGACAAATTCGGGAGCGACCAACCACGATTCGCCTTCTTCCAAATGTTCGATGGCATATTGTAGTTTGTCGTTTTGATTGTCGATCATCGGACCAATCACATTCATTGTATCCCACACGCTGCCCGTCCGTAAACTCGTCACCGCGTCTTTCAATTTGGACTTAAACGTCGGATCACAATAGGTTTTCTTATCGAGTAACAATAAAGAGCAAGCCGAACATTTTTGCCCGGCATTGCCGAACGCCGAAGATACAATGTTCAAAATTGCATGATCCTGATCGGCATTGGCCGTCACAATAATGGTATTTTTCCCGCCGGTTTCGGCCGACAAAGGCGTGCGCGGATTACCGGCCAACAAACGGAAAGCCGTATCGGTACCGCCGGTCAGAATGATATGTTGAACAGCCGGATGAGTCGTCAATACGTTCAATGACGAACGATCCGACGGACAAACCACCTGCAAGGCTTCTTTCGGTATGCCGGCATTCCAAAAGCATTGAGCAAATTCCCAAGCTACAGGCAAAGCGACCGTCGCCGGTTTCAACAGCACTGTATTGCCCGCAGACAATGCAGCCGCTACGCCACCCGTCGGAATCGCCAACGGAAAGTTCCATGGCGAAATCACCAAAACAACGCCTTTCGGTGCATGAGAGATCGTCTTCAACTGATCCCATTCCTTCATAGTGACCGGATAAAAACGAGTGAAGTCGATCGCTTCCGAGACTTCCACATCACCTTCAGTAAAGGTTTTGCCGGTAATCGCAGCCATGCAGCCAATCAAGTCGCCGCGTTTGGCGCTCAACTGCTCGGCTACACGATGCAAAATGCGATTGCGTTTATCGACTGAAGTTTGTCGCCACCCGGAAGGATCGTTTTCGGCAATCTCGACGATCTTTTTCACTTGTGCTAAAGTCGCCAAATTGGCTTCGCAAACAATCGCTTCTTCGTTGCGGCTACGATCGTAGTACAATTTTTTGTGTCCCGTCTGCTCTTCTTTGTCACCGACTTGAACCGGAACGATAAAATTCTTTGAATTGACTTCGGAACTCCATTTATTTAATACGCTCAACGCCCACTTCCGGTTTTGCGGCAGATCCAAATCGGTATCCGGTTCATTTGTAAAAGTATTAATATCGCCGGACATGAGCGGTTTTTTGTTCCGGTCTTGCGTGCGGTAAGGCGTAGTGCGAACGCTGTCTTTCTGTTCGTAGGCTTGCATAAATTGCTCCGCCAAGAAATGCCATTGCGGGCTATCCAATTTCAAATTAAAGGTATAACTCAAGAAATTTTCTTTGCCGGTATTTTCGTCCAAGCGGCGAACCAAATACGAAATAGCATTCAAAAAATGGTTGGCTTTCACAACCGGAGTATAAAGGATGATCTGCTTTTGCAATTTACGCATTACTCGCGGCAAGTTATTTGCCATGCCTTCCAGCATTTCAAAAGCCACATATTCGGACACTTGATTCTTTTCGGCCAACAAGTGCGCATAAGCAATCGTGAAATAATTGTGCGAAGCAACACCCACGCGGCAAGCCTGTACGTTTTCGGGAAGCAAAGCCGTATCCAACAAATGCAGGTAATTGGCATCCACTTCCACTTTGCTGCGCAACACCGGATTCGGCCAGCCTTTCAAAGACGAAACGATGCTTTCCATCTGCAGGTTAGCGCCTTTCACTAAACGCATCTTGATCGGTGCGCCGCCGGCAGCATAGCGTTTTTTTGCAAAATCGAGCAAGCGTTTTTGGAAACCGGAAGCGTCGGGCAAATAAGCTTGCACCACAATTCCGGCCTGATAATGCTTAAATTCGGGACGGCTCAAAACTTCTAAAAAAACTTCAAGCGTCAATTCGGTGTCTTTGTATTCTTCCATATCCAGATTCACGAATTTCGGCGTTCGCTTTCCGTCGGCATCAATGTAAGGATAATCAATCGCTTGCTGATATATAGCAGCCACTTTGTCGATCAACTCCTTTTTATTCTTTTCGTAACTCAACGAATGAATCTGCGCATAAATTCCCGATAATTTGATGGAAATATAATTAATGTCGGGTTCTTTCAAGGCTTCCAAATAATGGAGATAGCGTTGCTCGGCTTCCCTGTCGCCCAAGACCACTTCGCCCAAAAGATTGACATTCTGGCCAATACGACTTTTCCAGCGATACTCCAAATGTTTAGTCAACTTCGGACGTTCCTCGGCGATGATGATTTTATTGGTTTCGTTCCGAAGTTTCTTCTTAAATATTGGCATCGCAATCGACGGAAACCAATAACCGCCCAGCATATAAGCCTTGATCAAAAGCCGGTCGAATGGGCTGAAAAAATCGGGAATCCCATATTCTGCAATCAATTGTTTTACTCGCTTGTTGAGTTGCACTTGAT
>JAISKG010000277.1 GCA_031261015.1 Dysgonamonadaceae bacterium
ATCCGGTGGAGCGCAAAGTAGAATTGACGCAAGAAGTGCTTTTCATCAAATCGGGCAAAATCCGTGTGGATTTTTATGATGACGACCGTAGTTATTTGGAAAGCCGGATCCTTTACCCCGGCGATGTGATTCTTTTGGCAAACGGCGGACATGGATTTAAAATGCTGGAACCTTCGGAAATGATCGAAGTGAAACAAGGGCCTTACTGCGGAGAATTAGACAAAACCAGATTTGATTCCATTGAGGATCAGGAAATTATAATCAAAGAAGGAAAATAGAATGAACGAATTTATTCCTGTATGCGAGCCGTTTTTAAACGGAAATGAACTAAAATACGTTACCGATGCGGTTTCCACAGGTTGGATTTCCTCGTCGGGAAAATATGTTTCGGAATTTGAAAAACAATTTGCGGCTTATTGCGATTGCCGCTATGGCGTGGGCGTGTGCAACGGCACTGTTTCCATTCACTTGGCATTGAAAGCTTTAGGGATCGGGAAAGGCGACGAAGTGATTATTCCCACGTTTACCATGATTGCTTCGGCATTTGCCGTTTGCTATGCGGGCGCAATGCCGGTTTTCGTTGATGCAGACAAAGATACATGGAATATTGACGTTGCTAAAATTGAAGAGAAAATTACGCCGCACACCAAAGCCATCATGCCTGTGCATTTGTTCGGATTAATGTGCGACATGGATGCAATCGGCGCTTTGGCAAAAAAATACAATTTATATATCATCGAAGATGCAGCCGAATCGCACGGAGCCGAGTACAAAGGCCGTAAAGCCGGATCGTTTTCGGATATTGCTTCGTTTAGTTTCTTCGCGAATAAAAATATTACGACGGGCGAAGGCGGAATGTTGGTCACTAACGATACGGCTTTGTACGATCAAATGCGCTACTACAAAAACCTCTGCTTCCCTTTGGACGGCAACCGGAATTATTTGCACGAAGACATCGGTTTCAATTACCGAATGAGCAATGTGATTGCCGCGATCGGACTGGCGCAAGTAGAAAAAGTCGGTGAATACCGAGCAATGCGTATTGCGAATAATCAATTGTATCGCAACCTGTTAAAAGATGTTCCGGGCGTTCGTTTCCAACCCGAATTGGACGGTTACTTGAGTGTTGCCTGGATGAATACCATCGTGATCGACCCGGAAAAATACGGCCGCACGCAAGCGGAATTAATCGCTTATCTAAAAGAAAATGGAATCGATACTCGCCTGCTGTTCAATGGAATGCACCGGCAGAATGCTTTGCAGAAATACGGCTGCGATATGTCCGGCGATTATCCCGTATCGGATTATTTAACACAAAACGGGTTTTATTTGCCGTCGGCAAGTAATTTAAGTCCCGAAAAAATACAGTATATTTGTCAAAAAATTTCGGTATTTCATAAAAAATAAATAATATGGTATTCGATCATTACGCACATTATTACAATCTGTTGTATCTGGATAAAGATTATTCCGGCGAAACGGCTTATGTTCATTCATTGATTCAACGGTTTTATACAAAGCCTGTTAAAGGTTTGTTGGATATTGGTTGCGGTACCGGAACACATGCTTCCTATCTGGCGCAAAAAGGCTATGCAATTACCGGTATTGATCTGTCTCAAGAGATGATCAACAGCGCTTTAGAGAAAAATATTCCGCAGGCGCATTTTCAAGTGGCGAATGCGACCGATTTCAAACTGTCGCACTCGTTTGAGGTGATTACTTCGTTGTTTCATGTAGTTAGTTACTTAACTACCAACGATGATTTGCAAAACATGTTCGATCAGGTATCGAATCATTTAATGTCCGGCGGTTTGTTCATTTTCGATTTCTGGTATGCTCCGGCTGTGCTGACCGAACGTCCTTCCGTCCGAATCAAACGTTTGGAGGATGCTGATATTCAGGTAACTCGCATCGGCGAGCCGGTATTGAAAGTCAACGAAAATACGGTCGATGTTCATTTTGAATTGTTAATAGAAGACAAGCATACGCATCAGTTGACGCGCGTCAAAGAAGTGCATCTGATGCGTTATTTCTCTCTGCCGGAGATTGAAAAATTCCTGCAATGCGCCGGCATGAAGCTCGTTTATTCCCGCGAATGGATGACAGAAAAAGAGCCGTCTGAAGCGACTTGGGGCGTTTGTTGTGTAGCCGTTAAATCCGAGAAATAAAATACTGAAAGATAAATAAATGAAAATCGCTGTTTGGATCGATCAAGATTATGCGCCCGAAAATGGCGGCGGCTTTTCCTACTACGATCGTTTGATCGAAGCCATTAACGTGTATGCTTTTGATCCGTCGCTGGAAATTTGTTTTGTTTCGGAAAATAGCGATCTTTCGGCTGAATCTTTTGATAAACAAATACTTACGCTGACTTATGAAACGAAAGAAAGTGTGTTTGATCAACTCATTTTCAAACTGCCTTTCATCGGCAAGCGTTGGAAAAAACGTTGCCACGATCAACAAGCGCAACGTAAAAACGAAACTTATATCCGGCAGTTGAACGAAGCTTCGGTGCAACTCATTTATTATCCGCGTCAAGTGCAATGCGTGGTATGGAATTTTCCTTTTATCACCACCGTTTGGGATTGGGGACATTGCAGTACATTCGCTTTTCCCGAAATGGTTGCCGGCGGTGAATTGGACGCCAGAAATCAGCTCTATATCAGAGTATTGCAACGTGCATTCATGATTTTTACCGAATCGGAAGCCGGAAAGCAGGAATTATTGACCTATCTTCCGGTGTACGAAAAACGCATTCGTGTAA
>JAISKG010000249.1 GCA_031261015.1 Dysgonamonadaceae bacterium
AACCTTCTACCGTGCGGTTGCCGTCTTTGCCCCAATCGGCAAAAGGCCCCCAATAGATTCCCGCTCTCTGATTGCTGTTTTGACAATAGGTGGTAAAATATTCGAGCTGATCGCCTTGCAAGTTATCCCAATAGGAATCCAGGTCGATATAAACAACATCGTTTTTGTCATGGAAACTGTTGTTTTGCAGGTTGTTTTTAATCCAATCCGAAACTTCTTTCGCTTTGGAAAAATTCAGTCCGGTTTGCAGGACTCCCCAACTGTTCCACAAGAAAGGTTTAGGTGCATTCCAACTCAGTTTGGGTTTGAACATAGCATTCACATCGCCGTAGTTTTCCAGTCCGGCGCGCCAGTCGTTGGAATAGCCGATATAGATTTTAGGCGATTTTACCGAAGTTCCTTTCACCGCCCCATGCGCTATTTTATCGCGGGTATCACCGTTTTCCCCTGAAGTCGTCGTGATTCCTCCGAAAACTTCCAAAGAATTGAGCGAACTACCGTTGGAAGTACTTCTGACACCTGTTTTCCAAAGAATATGTTCGATGGAACCGATCACCAATCCTTCGTTGGTATCGGCGTTGTAGAAAGCGCCGACTTCGTAACTGGTTGTATTGGTTCCGAAAGGATTGGCTACATATCCAACCCATTTATCATTGTCGAAAGGCACGCGCAGCGCCTTGTTGTTGTTTCCCGATAGAAAATTGGCCGCCGTCGATGTTTTTACCGGCGCCATGTAGTTGCTTTCAAACTGCGAACCTGCAATGGTAAAATCAGTTAATACATAGTTATTGTACAAATAATAATTGTGAGTAATCGTGTAATTGTTACTCGTTTTGGAAGTAATGGCGATGCGTTTGCCCGAACCGAAAGCGTCGCTGTTGGTCGATTCGTTCACCGTCACATTACTGAGTTGGTCTTGCTGGTAAGTCGTGCTCCCTATTTTGAATGAACATTGCGAATTGGCAATTAAAAGTTTGCTTCCTTTGTAAATGTTCACCGTTCCGTTGGAATTGACGCTTAATTTCCAGTCGCCTTGCGTATAATCCGCTGCTTGCAAGGAAACAAAGCCGCTCAATAAAAGAATCCACAGAAGACTGTTGAATGTTTTTTTCATTTGATTTTAATTGTTAATGTTAGAAGAAAAGCGGATACCTGAACGGAATCCGGGTATCCGCTTTGATCAAAAATTTATCAGAATACAGTTACTTTAGTCGTTTGTACTGCATTTCCATCAGTTACTTTCACGAGATAAACACCCGAAGCTAAAGGAGCTGAAAGCGTTTTTCCAGTGCAAACACCCGATTGAACCGTTTGTCCGTTGATCGACAAGATGCTGTATTTCACAGTTTTGCCTTCATTATTGATTGCAATGCGTTTGTCGGCTGCAAATACTTTGACGGAGTTGACGGCAAGGTCTTTGATACCGGTTCCGATAGTTTTGACAGCAGAGAATGCACTTCCTACACCGGCTTGATCTACCGCTTGAACAGCAAATTTAGTTCCTTCCGGTACGTTCACCTCAATCGAATTGGAGATGATAAAAGCTTGCAAACCGTTGACTTTTATTTTTCCCGTTGCCGGATCGGCCGGAACATAAGTGAATTTTTTACCATCAGGGAATGTGAACGCTACATTGTAACGAATGGCATTCGTAGCCGTATGATCATCGGTTGATTTATCCCAAGTGAGTATATATTTTCCATTGGAACCCGAATAAGTAGCATTTGCAGGAACAGCAGGCGCTGCATTGGCCGGCGCACCGGTAGCTTTATAGAAATTATTTATGAAGCCGCCTGCACCGTCGGAATAACCGAAGATTGTCATATCCAGCGAATTATCGTTGTTCATATCCACAAAATTGATGAAACCGCCGCGAGCTTGTTCATCGTTGGGCAATGCCACGCTGGTGAACGTACCATCGCCTTTTCCATAAGCAATCTTAGCATTGGAAGCATAACCGGCCGTCATAACGTCCATGTTGCCGTCGTTGTTGATGTCACCGATAGCAATTACAGCCGAGCCGCCGCCAAAAGGATTAGTCGTTTTCGTGAAACCGCTGCCTTGGTTGTTGATAAACAAGTTGGTGAAACCCGACCAGCCGTTTTTGATGTCGCGGCCGATTTCGATGATGTCTTGCCATCCGTCGTTGTTCACGTCGATGAAGAAATTTTCACCTTCCTGATGTCCGGTAAACGTAGGAGAAGAAGCGCGGGTAAAGCCGCCGTTCTTGTTGTTGATATACAAATCGGTAACACCGCCTACATCATCGAGGTAACCCGAAAGAAGGATATCGACATAGCCGTCGTTATTGACATCACCTACATTCACGCCGCCGCCGTTTACACCGCGGAAGTTTGATCCGTCAACCGGAGTAGCTTGAAATTCAAACGTGCCGTGGTTGTTTTTGAACAAAGCGACCACGCGTCCCATACCTTGCCAGTCTTCGCTGGTTTGACCGTTGATAAGTAAGTCCATCCAACCGTCGTTGTTGTAATCCAAAGGATAAATGACGCGAGGATTGTGATCTTGATTTTCGATGGCTGAAACCGGCAATACGCTGGAAGCCGACTGAACTTCGGTAAACGTATAATCGGGAGCGCCCGAATTTTTATACAAAATCACCGTCGGCATTCCCAGCATCACACCTCCGACTACCAAATCCAGATTGCCGTCGTTGTCAAAATCAATCCAAGCGGCCGAACCTCTGGTCACGCCCATAATTTCGCCCACCGAAGCGCTGCTGAAAGTGTAGTCGCCGTTGTTTTTATACAAAGCGAGCGTTTGCGTGTCGGCTCCTTGTCCGGCTGCGATAAAGCCGTCCAATTTTCCATCATTGTTGTAATCGCCGAAAATCAACATACCGGCTGCGGTGGGTTTCAAAGTTCCACCGGTGATCGGGTTACTGAGTTTCTGCAAGGTCACTGGAGTTTGCGCTTGTACGGAAAACATTCCCAACAAAGCTGTCACTACGAGTAAAATTCTTGTTTTCATGATCTCTAATAATTTAATTTATTAATAATAAAAATATTTAATATGTTTTATTTTTTATGAGTTAATAACCGGGATTTTGATCCGTATCGGAGATAAATTCATTTTGATTGATTTCAACCAAAGGAATCGGGAAGCGTTTGTGGTCGTCTTTGGGACCGCCGTTCGCTTTCGCCCAAGGATTGTGTTTGTTGACGTAAGAAACGAAGTTGCCTGTACGCAGCAAATCCATTCGCCGCCAGTTTTCGAAGCAAAGTTCACGCATCCGCTCGTCGAGGATTTTTGTTTTAAATTCGTCTTTCGACATGCCGGAGTTCCACTTGTATTCGTCGGGAAGAACGCCGCCCCAAGCGCGGGCGCGCACTTCGTCGTTGACGATTTTGACAGCGGCCGCCGTTTGGCCTTCTTCATTCAAACATTCGGCTAAGAGCAACAAAATATCGGAGTAGCGGAGGATAAAGAAATCTTTTCCCGTGTAATACACTTCCTTGACGCCGTCGATGCGTTTATCTTCAAATTTTTTGATGTGCGGCTCCAATTGATCGTTTCCGAAACCGCTGACTGCCTGACAGGAAGTGCCGTTGTAAACGAAGCTGTAACGAATGCTTTCTTCTTTACGGACGTCGCCTTGTTCCCAAATACCGCCTTTATCGATGTCTTCGCGGCAATAGTTTGTCGGCAAAACCAAATCGTATCCGGCCATGTAACTGTTGGAACCGCCACCGCCTTGCGCCACCGCACGCGAGCCGGCGTACCATTGCAATTCGTTTTCGTCGGGATAGATGTTATTGAATGCTAATTTGTAAATCACTTCAGCGCTCGTATCGTCGATACCCGTCCATAAGTCAGCGTAATTGTTCAATAAACGATAGCCGCTACGGTCTTTGATTTCTTGCAACAATGCTTTGGCTTTCGCATAGTTGCGAAATCCTGATTCTTCCTGCGCATACATATAGACTTTGGCCAGCATCGCTTTGCCCGCCCAAGTGGTCGGGATGCGTACATTGGAAGCATTGGGTTTATCGGGAGAGTATGCTTCTACAATTTTCAAATCCGATTCGATTTGCGCATACACTTCGTTCAAAGGTTTACGGCCTGTGAGTTTAATTTCATCGCCCAAAACCTGTGTCAAAGGTACTTCGCCCCAATACATCGCGAGTTCAAACAAAACGAAGGCACGATAAAAAGAAGCCTGAGCGATCAACGATTTGACACGCGCGGAATCTTGTCCCGTAGCGGTCTTTTCCATGTTTTGCAGAACATCTAAAGCCTGAGAAGAAAGCACGACTACCGGCCAGCGGACATTCCAGATCTCGGCAGTAAACGGATTGTCGGAATTCTCGTAAAAGCTGTTGTAATTATCGAATGCACCTTGATTGGCGTTGTCGCGAATCTGGTATTCTCCCATCCGGATTTCGTCGGTATCCGTCATGGTGAAAAAAGCTTTCCGGTTCACGTGAGTTTGTTTCCATTTAAAATACACGCCGTCTAAAAAAGCTTGCATGTTATCCAGATTGGAAAAGGTTTGTTCATTCGATAATTGTGTCTGCGGATCCTGTATCAGAAAATCGGAGCAGGCAGTCAATAAAACACTCAAAATGAGTATGCTGTAAACGAATCTATTTTTTATCTTTTTCATATTTTCAAATTTTAGAGTTCAACGATTAGAAACTGAGGTTTAACCCTACGACATACATTTTGGAAGTAGGATACCAGTCGCCGCCTTCGGGATCGAATCCTTTGTATTTCGTGAAAGTGAACAGGTTATTGCCGGTCACATACACGCGCAGACTGCCGATTTTTGCTTTGTTAATCAACGTTGTCGGAAAATTATAAGCCAAAGTCATCGTACTGATCCGGAAGAACGAAGCATCCTGTACCGCCCAATCCGTTTCGCCCACACCATAGCGGCCTCCGAGCAATCCCCAGTCGCCGAGGTTGTAAGCTCTCGGAATATTGGTGTTGGTATTTTCAGGAGTCCAGCGGTTTTTCATGTCTTCGTGGGTCGAAAGCAAGCCGCTGTTGTCCATCAAGGTTTCGTACAAGTAGCTTATGCGGTCGGCGCCGACAGAATAAGTAGTAACTACATTCAATGACAAGCCTTTGTAAGCAAGCGTTGTATGGATTCCGCCATAAAAATCGGGATCGGTATTTCCTACCACGTAGCGGTCTTTATCGTTGATAATTCCGTTGTGATCGCGATCTTCGGGCAGAATATCGCCGGGTTTGACGATGCGATTGCCCAAATCCAAACTATTGACATAATCCATATCGGATTCTTGTACGATCCGGTCGAATTTATAGACATAAATATTATTGATCGACTCTCCTACGAACAAATTGCCTTCACGCTGGATTTCGTTATTGCTGTATCCACCCAATTTCCAAACGGTTTCGACACCATCGTACAGACGGGTGATTTTATTTCTTGCTGAGGAAAAGGTCAGTCCCCCCCCCCACGAGAAATCACGTGTTTCGACCAGATTGGCATTGACGGAGATTTCAATTCCTTTGTTTTCCATCGCGCCGACATTCGCCAATTCCCGCAAGTAACCGGAAGAGCCGGCTTTGGTGCGTTCCATCAACAAGTCGTCGTTGTTGATCAGAAAATAATCGAAAACAAGATTTAACTTGCTATTCAATAAGCTGATATCCAATCCGGTATTGAATTGTTTCTGCACTTCCCATTTCAAATTGGGATTGCCGAACATGCCGTCGTTTTCTAAAATCGTGCTGCCCAGTGAAGGACGGGGCGAAAACAAAGTCATGTAGCGGTAATTTGGAATATTTTGGTTTCCCGACAAGCCGTAACCCAAACGCACGC
>JAISKG010000067.1 GCA_031261015.1 Dysgonamonadaceae bacterium
CGTTCAGGATAATATTTTCAGCCAAAAAATACTTACTTTTGTCGCATGAATCTTTCAAATTATTTTTATGATTAGTTATTTCAAAAAACATTATCTTGCGTCATTAATCATCGCAACGGCGTTTGTTTCCTGCCAACCGGCACAGGAATCAATGAGTCAATTAATTGAAGACCGTCTTGACCGCTCGGTGCAACAATGCGCCTTAATGGCTTCATCGCTTCAAAATCTTCCGGATCGACTGCCCCGTAGCATTGACGCAACCGGCGCCTTGGTAACCAGTGACTCGAAGTGGTGGTGCAGCGGTTTTTTCTCGGGCTCACTTTGGTATCTATATGAATATCAGCCATCACAGACCGTTCTTGCTGATGCTCGCCATTACACCATGCGCGTGGAACAGGAAAAGTACAACAAAGGTACTCACGACCTCGGATTCATGCTCTATTGCAGTTTTGGTAACGGTTATCGCCTGACCGGTGATACCGCCTATCGCAACGTTATGCTTATCGGCGCCGAATCTTTATCTAATCGCTTTAATCCTCAGGTAGGATGTATCCAGTCGTGGAATGCGAGTCCGAAATGGCAGTTTCCGGTCATTATTGACAATATGATGAATCTGGAATTTCTTTTCTGGGCGTCCAAAGTTTCCGGCAATCCCAAATACAGGGAAATATGCATTTCACACGCCGATAAGACCATTGAAAATCATTTCCGTCCCGATTACAGTTCGTATCATGTCGTTTCGTATGATCCTGTTTCCGGACAAGTGGAAAAGAAAAACACCGCCCAGGGATATAACGATGAATCGGCATGGGGGCGTGGACAGGCATGGGGTTTGTACGGTTTTACGGTGATGTACCGCGAAACCCAAGACGCCAAATATCTGGAACAAGCCAAAAACATTGCACGTTTTATCATCGGTCATCCGAACCTTCCGGCAGATAAAATTCCTTACTGGGATTTCAATGCGCCGGAAATTCCGAATACCAAGCGTGATGCTTCCGCCGGCGCGATTATCGCTTCCGCTTTGATTGAGTTAAGCGGATATGTGGACAAATCGTTGGCAAAGACATATCTATCTGTTGCCGAAACGCAAATCAGAACGCTCTCATCCCCTGAATATTTTGCAGCAACAGGCGATAACGGCAATTTTATACTCAAACATTCCATCGGTACGTTTCTTCGCAACTCGGAAGTAGATGTGCCGCTTACTTATGCCGATTATTATTATATTGAAGCGTTATTGCGTTATAAATCACTTTAAAATATTTATTTCTAAGGGATAACGCAGCATTTCGGCATATTTTTCGACATATTTTTGCCAATCCTTGTCGGAATCGAATCCCCATTGCGACCATCCGCCACCGAAATAATAAACCAAAGGGGTTTCGCAGGAATAATCAAGCACACCTGCAATATGTTTCTCGTCTTGAAAGATATTTTTGACCGAAGTGGTAAAAACAAGACCGACGTAATTTCTTCCTGCCGGCACTCCGGCGTCTGAAACGGCATTTTCGGAATAGGAAAAAATACCTTTTTCCAAATCATCAAAAATGATTCCCTGTTTGTCGTGCAGATAAATTCCGGCAGCCAAATTTAATTTTTCGCAATCGCCGGAATACTGAACTTCCGCTTTATTAAACTGCGAACCGGCATCTAATGAGATGATTAATTTTTCACTCAAAACTTTATCTTTCACCAACACCGAATCGTAAGTCAATTCAAAAGAGGTGCGCAATATCCCGCAGTCCAACACTTTGACGGTGGTGTAATGATTTTCCACCCAAATTTTATTGTCGGCAAAAGGGGCTATCGCGCCCGCACCCAAAGTGTGTCCCACTTTATAGCAATCCAATCCCTCGCCATGGTCAACGTGGTAAGATGCTACACCAGACAAATCATCTTTGTAAAATTGATTGATGATGAGAGCGTTGGTTTTTTTCAACCAAAGGTCGTAGCCGTTGCTGGGATATTCGTCTGCCAAGGCGGGACCATAAACGCGATAGACCACACGGTCGTTTTCCCATGCAAAATCATCTTTGCGTTCAGGGACTTGTCTTCCGAATGTTTTAGCAGGACAGGCGCAGGGAATGCCTGCTTTTAGGGTGTATGTACTTTTGGAATTTGCCGGTACTGTTGCCGGAAAGAGCAATGTCTGAGGGGTTTCTCTTCCATTGTATAGAATCTGATGAGGAAGTTCAATTCCTTTGTCATTTAATACGATGATGGAATCAGGGTTCAGTCCGGCAAAGGATTGCCGGTCAATTTCAACGATGCTTTCCGTTCGGTCGATATTCGACGTATTCGTAATCTCAATTTTTATGCTATTTTTTTGAACGCAGGCTGTCAGAAGTAATACAAAGACTGCTAAAAATAAATTCCTTTTCATATTAAATTTTTAATTTTTGTATCATATCCAACGCATTTTTACATAATGCCGTGATTTTATTCCATTCTTTGGCGGCAATCACTTCTTTGGGAAAAAGGTTGGAACCCATTCCCACACAAGTTACGCCTGCATCGAACCATGATTTCAAATTGGCTTCTTCGGGCTTCACGCCACCGGTTACCATCAAGAGCGACCAAGGCATCGGGGCTTTCAGTCCTTTCACAAAATTAGCGCCCAACACGTCGCCCGGAAAAACTTTGCATAAATCGCAACCCGCTTCCTGTGCAAATCCCACTTCGGAAACCGAGCCGCAGCCGGGCACATAAGGAACTAATCGGCGATTGGCTACTTTGGCAATTTCCGGATTGAACACAGGTGCAACAATAAAGTTGGCGCCTGATTGAATATAAAGCGAAGCCGTGGGAGCATCGACAATTGAACCCACGCCCAAAATTAAATCGGGACATTCTTTGGCTGCGAATTTGCTTAATTCGCTAAACACTTCGTGGGCAAATTCGCCCCGATTGGTAAATTCAAACGCCCGTACCCCGCCGTCATAACAGGCTTTTATCACGTTTTTCGCCACTTCAACGTCTTTGTGGTAAAAAATCGGCACCATCCCTGTGGCAGATATGGCGCTCAATACTTGTATTTTATTAAATCGCATAATAATTGTTAATTATCAATGGTTCATTTTTCAGGGTTGTTTTCCGATATATGCTAAAATTCCTCCGTCCACGTACAGAACGTGTCCGTTTACAAAATCCGATGCTTCGGATGCCAAGAAGATGGCGGGACCTGTCAAATCTTCGGCTGTGCCCCAGCGGGCTGCCGGCGTTTTTGCGATAATGAAAGAATCGAAAGGATGACGGGAGCCGTCGGCTTGTTTTTCGCGCAAAGGCGCCGTTTGCGGCGTGGCGATATAACCGGGTCCAAGTCCGTTACATTGAATATTGTACTCGCCGTACTCGGAAGCAATGTTGCGCGTCAACATTTTCAATCCGCCTTTGGCTGCTGCATAAGCGGAAACCGTTTCGCGTCCCAATTCGCTCATCATGGAACAGATATTGATGATTTTCCCACGACCTTTTTTAATCATGCCCGGAATCACGGCTTTTGAAACGATGAACGGTGCATTCAAATCAACGTCAATGACTTGACGAAATTCCGCTGCCGACATTTCCACCATCGGAATGCGTTTGATGATTCCGGCGTTGTTGACCAAGATGTCGATGACGCCGATTTCTTTTTCTATTTTTGCCACCAATTCGTTGACTTTTTCTTCATTGGTCACGTCGCACACATATCCGGTGGCGTGAATGCCGATTTCTTTGTAGGCTGCTATTCCTTTATCGACTAATTCCTGTTTGATGTCGTTGA
>JAISKG010000144.1 GCA_031261015.1 Dysgonamonadaceae bacterium
CACAAGCCTTCAAAATAACCGGATCAAAAACATCAGCCGGCTGATCACCAAAAACAAGGAACGCAAGGAGCAATGGCTTTTTATCGTTGAAGGTGCAAGAGAATTAAGTTTAGCATTAACAAGTAATTACGTTGTAGATTCAGCCTATATTTGTCCTGAATTATTTGAGAAAACCGACTATCCCGAAATCATTCACCGCCTGGATCCGAACCTTGTTTTTGAATTGGATCTTCCTGTTTTTCAAAAAATTGCCTATCGCGAAAATTCTGATGGAGTGTTGGCGCTAATTCGCTCGCAATCGCATACTTTGGCCGATTTAAATTTGCCGGAAAATCCTTTTTTGATTGTATTGGAATCGGTGGAAAAACCCGGCAATCTGGGCGCGATTCTTCGTACAGCCGACGCGGCAAAAGTCGATGCAGTAATTATTTGCGATCCATTGACGGATATTTATAATCCGAATGTGATTCGATCGAGCGTGGGTTGTTTGTTTACGGTTCCGGTCGCTGTGAGTTCCAATACGGAAACGCTGGAATTTCTGCAAAAACGCAGAATCAAAAGTTATGCGGCCGAACTGACGGCGGCGCAATATTACCAAGACACGGATTTCACTGTATCATCGGCAATTATCATGGGCACGGAGGCTGACGGACTGACTTCTTTTTGGTTAGAACATGCTGATGTGCGCATTAAAATTCCGATGCGCGGAGTGATTGATTCGTTGAATGTATCGGTTTCGACGGCGGTGTTGACGTTTGAGGGAATGAGGCAGCGGGGGTTTTGATGAAATATCGGTTTTGTATTTCGGAAGAATCGTTTTTTTACATTAAAACAATTTCCTTAAAAGTTTCAATGCCAATTACTTCAATTTTTGGGAAAGAAATATTTTTCAATATATCAAAGTGATGATCATTGGTAACGATATATTCCGCGCCTGCGTTGAGGGCGCAGTCCACAAATTTATTATCATCAAAATCGGAAGTAATCAGATTCCATTTATAATAAGGCGTATTTTTTTCGGTATAAGGAGAGTTTATAATAAAATTCATTACGTTTTCGGCAATATCTTTGCCATAAAAACGCATTAACAATTCTTCATATTCGGTTAATATTTCATTAGAGCAACATAAAATGAAATGTCCTAAATAAAGTTCTTCCAGAATGCAATGAAAATTCGACTTTGCAGGGACAGCGCGAAGTAAACAATTTGTGTCAAGAACAATTCTCATTTGTATGGCGTACGATAATGGGTATCAAGCATTTCTCCTAACTTTTCATCGGTCATGTTGTTTTCATCCCACCATTTATTTGTTTGTTCGGTAAACTGTTTATAATAAAAATCACTCACAATTTGCTTCAATTCGTTCAGCGTTTTCTCGGTCTTGACGAACGATAATGTTTGCAAAAAATGCAGTTGAGCCGGATTTAATGCAGGTTGTGCGGTATGTAACATATTGCAAAAATATTTAGAATACTAACACAAAGATATACTATTTTTGTCATATACGGAAAAACAACCTATATTTTTTAATATACTATCGTAACTTCCTTACTCATATAATCCACAATCCACTCCCCTACTTCCGAAGTCCTAAACGCCTTCCCCGCTCCCGCGATATCTTCCGTCACAACTCCCGCCGCAATTGAAGCATCCACTGCCTGACGAATGACTTGTCCTTCCTCCTGCAAATCAAACGCATACTCAAACATCAGAGCTGCGGAGAGAATGGTAGCCACAGGATTCGCAATATCCTTCCCCGCCGCCTGCGGATACGATCCGTGAATCGGCTCAAAAACCGAAGTGTGAATGCCGATCGAAGCGGACGGCAACAAACCCAGCGAACCGGTAATGACTGAGGCTTCGTCGGTTAGAATATCGCCGAACATGTTTTCCGTCACCAATACATCGAAACGTTTCGGCCACTGCACAATCTGCATCGCGGCATTGTCCACAAACATGTATTCAGTTTCGACTTCGGGATATTCTTTCTCTATTTGTTGGGATACCTGACGCCACAAACGCGAGGTACACAGCACATTCGCTTTATCGACAATCGTCAGTTTTTTTCTCCGTTTCAAAGCGTATTGATAGGCCAACCGAACAATCCGCTCGATTTCCGCTATAGTATAAACGCAAGTATCATAAGCTGTTGAACCGTCCTCACTCCTGCCCTGCGGACGACCGAAATAAATTCCACCGGTGAGTTCGCGAATACACATAAAATCGGCTCCGTCCACCAAATCCGTTCGCAAAGGGGATTTGTGAATTAACGAAGGAAAAGTCGTAACCGGACGAATATTGGCATACAATCCCAACTGCTTGCGCATCGTCAACAAACCTTGTTCGGGACGAACTTTTGCCGAAGGATCGTTATCGTATTTCGGCGATCCGATGGCGCCGAATAGCACAGCATCCGATTCCATGCAAAGGGCGTGAGTTTCTTCGGGATACGGATTACCGACGGCATCAATGGCCACCGCGCCGACCAAAGCCTCGCGATAAATCAATTCGTGACCAAATTTTCCACATACGGCTTGAGTCACGCGCAAAGCTTGCGCCACGATTTCGGGACCAATTCCGTCGCCCGGAAGAACTGCTATTTTCAATTGCATATTTATTTTCTTTTTAATTTTAACGACACAAAAGTACTATTTTTCGTTTACATATTTTCAATCATATTCAACATCTTCACCGTCGCCTTGATGGCCGATTCGGTTTGATCGACGTCCAATCCTCTGGTTTTGAATTCTTTTCCATTGAAATTCCACGTAATGGTCGTTTGCACCAAAGCATCGGTGCGGCCACCCGTCGGAATCGAAACATTATAATCTTTCAAAGCCGGTTTGGGCTTGTCAAGCAGAGTGTAAATTTTCCAAAGCGCCTTGGAGAAAGCATGATACTGTCCGTCGCCGGGCGCGGTTTGCTCATATTCCTTGCCGTCGATTTCGATGCGAACAGTAGCTGTCGGGCGCAATCCGTGAGTCAGCGACAGCGAATAGTTGATCATTTTGATTCGATCAATATTCGCGCGGTGCAGCACGTCGGAAATAATATAAGGTAAATCATCTTGCGTAATAATTTCCTTTTTATCGCCCAGTTCGATGATACGTGCAGTTAGTTTTTTCATGGAAACTTCGTCCAGTTCGATGCCCATCGCTTCCAGATTTTTTTTGATATTGGATTTTCCGGAAGTTTTGCCGAGAGCGTATTCGCGCGCGCGACCAAAGCGCTCGGGCAGTAAATCGTTGTAATACAATTTGTTTTTATTATCTCCATCGGCGTGAATACCAGCGCATTGCGTAAAAACGCTGTCGCCGATAACCGGTTGATTATTGGGAATCCGGAGGCCGGAGTAGGATTCAACAATCCGGCTCACACGATTCAGATTTTCCTCAATAATATTGGTTTTTTGGTGAAGTTGGTCGTGTAGTATGGCGATCACGCTGGCCAAAGGCGCGTTTCCCGCTCGCTCACCTAAACCGTTGATTGTTGTATGAATACAGGAAACACCGGCATGAACGGCTGCAAAAACATTACCGACGGCCAAATCATAATCGTTATGGGCATGATAATCGAAAAGCAGATCGGGATATTTTTCCCGCATCGTCTGACAAAATTGACCGGTATTGACCGGATTCAAAATACCCAAGGTATCGGGAAGCATGAAATGTTTGATGTTCATATCTTTCAGATTATCCATGAGATAAAAAACATAATCAGGCGAATGCAGCATTCCGTTTGACCAATCTTCCAGATAAATATTGATCGTAATTTTCATTTTTTCCGCCTTTTTCAGAACAGTTCGGATGTCGGCCAAATGTTGTTCAGGCGTTTTGCGAAGTTGCTCGGTGCAATGCTTCAACGAGCCTTTACACAACAAGTTCATGACTTTGCAACCGGCATCTCTCACCCAATTCAGCGAAATATCGCCATCCACAAAGCCCAGCACTTCAATCCGGTCGATGTAGTTGCGGACTGTCGCCCAGCGAGTAATTCGCTTGACGGTTTCAAACTCTCCTTCGGAAACTTTGGCTGAAGCGATTTCCAAACGATCGACATTCAAATCGACCAATAACAGACGAGCGATATGCAGTTTTTCAGACGAAGCAAAAGAAACACTCGAAGTTTGCTCTCCGTCGCGCAAAGTAGTGTCTAATATTTCAAACATTGTTTTTCGTATTCTTCAATTTTATTTTTACTACTCAACAGATAATCAATATCATCAAATCCCTGCAAAAAACACTCTTTTTTATACGAATTGATGGCAAAATTTTCCGATTTGCCGGTGGCGTTGTTGGTTACGGTTTGGTTTTCCAAATCGACCGTCAAAGTAGTTTTCGGGTTTTTATTGACATTCTCAAAAATTTCCGCCAGAAACGGCTCGGAAACCACGACCGGCAACACACCGTTGTTCATCGCGTTATTTTTGAAAATATCAGCGAAGAAACTCGACACGACTACCCGAAAGCCGTAGCCCGCAATCGCCCACGCGGCGTGTTCGCGGCTGCTTCCGGAGCCGAAGTTTTTACCGCCCACGAGGATTGCTCCGCCGTAAATGGGGTTGTTCAGCACGAAATCCGCTTTCGGGCTACCGTCTTTGTTGTAGCGCCAATCAGCAAACAGGTTATTACCGAAACCGTTTTTGTCGGTCGCTTTCAGAAAGCGGGCGGGGATAATCTGGTCTGTGTCCACATTCTCTATCGGAAGTGGTATTACGGTACTTGTTAATGTTATGAATTTTTCCATTTTCTTGTTTATTGGGGAACGCGGATTACGCAGATAACGCGGATTTTTCGCGGATTTTTTTATTTTTTATCTGCGGAAATCTGCGCTATCTGCGTTATCCGCGTTCCAAAATTATTTATTTTTATTTGAAAATACTTTTCTTTTAAATTGAGGTCGTTTACCGAAATTTAATAACAAACCAACCTCAATATCAGTTGCTTTTAGATAATTGATTAATTGCTTTTCGTTTGCAGGACTTAATTCTTCGCTTGATTTTAATTCTAACAATACTTTATTTTCTACCAACAAATCTGCGCGATAGTCGCCGACAACCCTACCGTTATGATACACTTTGATGGGTTTTTCCGGCTCGCAATCCAAACCTTCGTCACACAAAACATAATAGAGTGCATTTTGATAAACTCGTTCCAAAAAACC
Organism: Dysgonamonadaceae bacterium; assembly: GCA_031261015.1. Classification (GTDB taxonomy): domain Bacteria; phylum Bacteroidota; class Bacteroidia; order Bacteroidales; family Azobacteroidaceae; genus Azobacteroides. The sequence goes on from JAISKG010000144.1 coordinate 5,165, forward strand.
ATAACCTAAATCATTATAAACCTGATAAAAACAGGAAATAATCTTATCTGTCAATTCTTTATGCAAAAGTTTATCTTCCGAATTACTATATATTTCTAATAAATCCATATTTTCGTTTTTTAGAACGCTGATGACACGGATAACGCGGATTTTCGCGGATTTTTTCCATATCATACATATTTTTATTTTTCCTATAATCTTTCTTATTAAATTTTTTCTGCGAAAATCCGCGTCATCTGCGTTATCCGCGTTCCCCTAAAAATCACGCGGGTCGGTTAAGCGACCTGTTACCGCCGCAGCAGCAGCAATCAGCGGACTTGCAAGAATTGTCCGTGCGCCGGGTCCCTGCCGCCCTTCAAAGTTGCGGTTAGAAGTTGATACTGCGTATTTGCCTGCCGGCACTTTATCATCGTTCATTGCCAAGCATGCCGAGCAACCCGGTTGGCGGATTTCAAAGCCTGCTTCGGTCAGGATTTTGTCCAAACCTTCGGCGCGAATTTGCTTGTCCACCGCCCACGAGCCGGGAACTATCCACACTATCACATTTTCGGCTTTCCGTTTGCCCTTTACAAAATTGGCAAACTCGCGAAAATCCTCAATGCGTCCATTTGTGCAACTGCCGATAAACACATAGTCAATCGGCTTACCCACAATCTTTTCGCCCGCCGTGAAGCCCATATATTCCAACGATTTTTGGAACGAAATACGGCTTGCTTCGTCAATATTTTCTAATGTAGGAATCGTGTCGTTGATGCCCATTCCCATACCCGGATTGGTACCGTATGTAACCATCGGTTCAATGTCTTCGGCATTGAAAGTCAGTTCTTTGTCGAATTTTGCGTCGTCGTCGGTTTTCAGTGTGCGCCAATAGGCAAGTTTCTTTTCCCACTCCTCGCCTTTGGGAGCAAATTCGCGACCTTGGATGTACTCGAAAGTAGTTTCGTCGGGCGCAATCATACCGCCGCGCGCACCGCTTTCTATCGAAAGATTGCATAAAGTCAAACGACCTTCCATCGACAGAGATTTCACCGCATCGCCAGCATATTCAATAAAATAGCCTGTTGCGCCGCCTGTGCCGATTTTGGAAATGATGTAAAGTGCAAGGTCCTTCGCACCAACGCCATTTTTCAATTTTCCATTCACGGAAATGCGCATCGTTTTAGGGCGCGATTGGAAAACGCATTGCGTAGCCAGCACCATTTCCACTTCCGAAGTGCCGATACCGAACGCCACTGCGCCCATTGCGCCGTGCGTGGAGGTGTGCGAGTCGCCGCAAACGATCGTCATTCCGGGCAAGGACAGTCCGGCTTCGGGGCCGACTACATGTGTCACGCCGTTGCGCGGATGACCGATCGGAAAATATTCAATACCAAACTCTTTCGCATTGCGATCCAAAGTATCTACTTGGTTTCGGGAAACCGGATCCTGAATCGGCAACTCCTGATCGTAAGTGGGGATATTATGATCGGGCATGCCGGTAATTTGCTTGGGTCGAAAGACTTGCAGCCGGCGTTTCCGTAAACCTTCAAATGCTTGAGGACTAGTCACTTCGTGTACGTACATCCGGTCGATGTATAATTGAGTAGGGCAGTCTTCTACTGCGGTAACGACATGGGTATCCCAGATTTTATCGAAAAGGGTTTTTGACATATTGCTTTATATTTTAACTGTTTATTGTAACAATTTCTTCAGTAGCGCGAA
>JAISKG010000147.1 GCA_031261015.1 Dysgonamonadaceae bacterium
CGCTGTAAAGTTAAATATTTCTTTTTAATATATACAAAGATTTATCATTTATTTTTCAACTATTTTTAGATCGCAAATGACGGCATGGACAATCTGACAAGTTCAAACACAGAGTACACGGAGAAACACAGAGTTTTTTGCTCTGTTGTTTCTCTGTGTGCTCCGTGTCTCTGTGTTTAGTTTAAGCGGAAAATTAATATCGAGCGAAACCAGATAATTGTCGAAATCCTCGAAATGCGCATCGAAAAATACGCCTAAAGGCTTGTCGGTGGGGCTGCAGTCGGCTTTTTCAGTAACAATAACATAGTCAGTATTTTGCGCAGGTTTGGCATAGATAAGGCGCTTTTTATTTAACTATTTTTAATAAGTCGTCGTAAAGTTAAATATTTTTTTAATATATAGCCGATGGGATAGGCAAAAGCCTATCCCAAATCACCTTCCCGCTCCGAGGGCGGCATAAATCTCCTAAAATCTTCCTTATCCGTCTTAGGCGTTCTATCTCCTTCTTCCATCGTAGTTTCCGTATCTTCTACCTTTTCAATTTTTATTGTCTTTTCCCAGTGGGTAGAAGCATCGGCCTTCACTTCTTTAGGATTGCTTCCCCATTCGTTATCTCCCGGTTCACTATCCGATAACAGAAGGATGAGCAGCCAAAACACTCCGATAAGCGGAACAAAATAGATAAACAACATCCAGCCGCTTTTGCCCACATCGTGCAGCCGACGAACCGCCACCGCCAAATTAGGGATCAATATGCCTAAAGCATACAGATAGACAATGAAAATTATAAACATTCCAAGACGAGGGGCGTCCACAGCATAAAAAATACCTGCCAACGCCAAAATCAAAAGATAAATTAAGAAATTAAACAATTCAAACATCCAATATTCTTTTCTTCTGGCTCTGCCGCTAAAATCGGCGTATTGCTTCAAAACTTTTAAATACCAATACATAATCATATCCTTTTTTGTTCTTCCTTTATACCTCTTCCTTCACCGACGATTTCTTAACTCCCAGTTGTTTACCTATATTTTTCAATGCGCCCAAAGTACTTGTATCCAGCTGATTGGCTTCAAAATTCTCCATAATGATCGAATCGACCGTTTCGACCAGTTTCGCGCTCGTTCCGAAAATCGCCGGGAAAATCAAATTGGTTACGTAACCTAATACTTTGTCCATCGTGAATTGAATCAGCGCACTCGGCACATAATCTACTACCGAAATATAATCCAGTTTCGTGCCGTCGGAAGAAGTCAGGGAAATTTGCACGCCTACGTAAGCATTTTTCTTGATCTTGATTTCGCCAATCGTCTTTCCACTGCCGAAACCTTGCGTCATCTTCTCCTGCATTTTAGCAAAAAAGCCTTTGTTATCACTACCTGCCGTTGCAGATTCGATGTGGTACTCTTTCGGAAGCTTGTCTTCCAATACTTGTTTCACATTTTCGAGGGATCCGTATCCTTTCGGAAGTTGATACATCTGGTAATTCATAATTCAATATTTTAAAATTTAGTAACTGAGATGTGCAAAATTAGTTATTATTTTGAGATTAACAACAATTATCGTTTCATATTACTTCCATATCTTGACTTGGAATCCAACCAACATTTCCATCGGCCGTTTCGATTTCCTGCCATTCGCCTAACTGACTTTTAATCCTCACTTTAGTTCCTTCGTGCAAGATAAACAAATCCGTGCCGCTGGCGTCGGGCGCGCTTTTAATCGTGACGGTCGGTGCAAAAATAATCGCCGTGTTGCGATCAATCAATTTTTGCTTCTGGCTGTATGCAAAGAGGTTAGCGAAAATTGTTAGAACCAGAAAGATCATTCCGGTATAGAAACCGATTTTTTTCAAAGCGATTTTCCGAGAAAAGAGAAACAGGGCTAAAGCCGCCAACAACAGCAGGAAACACGCAATCCCAATGTGGCTCCAACTATCCGCGCTGCACAAATTTTTTACGGCGTTGTAACCGGTCGTCAGGAAAAATTCGCCTGCAGGCTCGATTTTATCGACGGTTTTTAGTCGCGCGATTTCCAGATTGAACCGGATATCGCCATCGCCGGGGTCGAGCAGCAAGGCGCGTTCATAATTCAAAATCGCCGGAGCAATTTGATTCAAACGGTAATAACAGTTGCCTAAGTTATAATAAACTTCCGCCGATGCGCCTTTTTCGGCCAGCGTTTGTTGGTAGCCTTCAACGGCGCGCGCGAAATCGCCTTGCGTATAAGCTTCATTCGCTTGTTGTAGCGTTTCCTGCGCGCAAATTGTGCCAAATAATCCGATGAAAACGGCAAAAATGAATATCTTTTTCATGTTCATAACTTTTCCATATTGTTGATTGCTTCGATCGTTTCTTGATACAGTTCGTCCATCGCACCTTGTCCTTCCGACGGAGCGTATTGCGCAAATTCGGCCCTATCGAGAATATGGCGGAATTGTTCGATCAATTCGGCCTTTGCGCCATATTGCGTCAATTCGGCGGCGGCGTTATCTTTGGTCAGCGAAGAAACCGGAATGTTCAGTTTATCGCTCAAATAGCCCCAAACGGCTTTCAGCAATTCTTCATAAAATGAATCTTTCTTGCCTTCTTTCAAGTATTTACCGGCCATTTTCAAGCGGCGGGAAGCTACTTGATTCGCTTTTTTCGTGCGCATAAGCGCCAGATTGGCGTTTTGCTTGATTTGTTTTCGGAAATAAATAAAGCAGGCAATAAACAGTGCGGCAGGAATTAAATACCACAGCCAGTAAACGAGCGTTCCGAACAAAAATTCCGATTGATGGAAGGAAAATCCGCTTAATTTGATGTGACGGATGTCCTGATTGAGGTAACGAATATCTTCTTTGTTCGCCGAATTAACGACTGTCGATGCACCGCTGCCCGCCTCGCCCGGTAAAACATGCAATTGGTAAACTTCAGTACTCAAGGTTTTATACGTTCCGGATTTCACATCAAAATACGCAAATTGCGCCGCCGGAATGGTAAAATCGCCGGCATGACGCGGAATGGCATAATATTCAATCGTCTTGCTCCCACTCACGCCCGACGAAGATACGTTGGTATTCACATCTACTTTCGGATCGTAAACTTCAAATTCAGGTGGAAACGTAATTTCCGGATTTTTAATTAGTTTGATATTTCCATTTCCCGAAATCGTCACTTTTACGGTGACCGGCTCGTTGGCTTTCAATTGAGTTGCGTTGATCGACGACGTTATCCGGTAATCGCCCAGTGCGCCGGAAAAAGCGGCCGGTTTGCCCGCCGGCAAAGATCTTACATCGACCGTAACGGCAGGAGCGACCAAGTTTTTTTTGACGGAAAGCGCGCCAAAGGGATTATTCAGAAAATCATCTATACTTCTGGATTGTCCTTTTACCGGAATGACAACCTCATACTTTGCCCGATCGATTGTAATTTTACCGGAACGTTGAGGATACAGAACGGCCTGTTTGATCACAGCTACACTATAATTACGTCCTTCATAACGTTCCGTCCGCAATTCCGTAATCGGAGGAAGTTCAATATCTTGAACGACAAATCCTTCAAAATTGGGAAAATCGCCGTTACTTGTCAACTGATAATCGAGTTTACTGTATATTTTAAATGTTACCAATACGCCTTCATTTTCATAAGCAGAAGTTTTCGATACAATGGCACGCATGAAAATATCATTGTCGGAAACTCCTTGCGAACCGCTTGGTTGAGCCGATTGACTTTGTGTATTAGCATTGGCGGCAGCGGCTTTATCCGGAGGCAAAACCTTTATTTTCAATTCATTCGATTTATATTCGCTGTTTCCTACCTTAATTGTGGCGGCGGGAATCGTGTAAGTGCCCTCATTGGTTGCGTTCAATACATACGTATAAATCGATACGACTTGCGTAGTCGTATTTCCGTTGACAATGCTGGTAAAACTGTTTTGTCCGGAAAGCGTGGGGCCAAACTTCACATTCAAGCCGTTAGGTTCGGGCAACCGAATATTTTTGCCTTCGTCCCCGTGGGTCGTTAATTGGTAAGTAATCTTGAAATTTTGATTGACAACCACCGTCGAGGGAGCCGATCCCTTAAAGGAAACTTGGGCAAATCCGCCGGTGAAAAGGGCTAAAAACAGTACAATAATAATGGATCTCTTCATATTTTCTTGCAATTACCAATTTTTATCATTTTTTTTGCGTGATTGCTGCCTATGCTGCGCTTTCACTTTCTCTTGCGTATTTTTTTCTTCCTGCATCATAGCATCCAAGATTTGATCGGCATTTTGCTGGCTCATCTCGCCCTCGCGGAGCGGCTGCTGTTGCTGCTCCTGCGGTTGTTGTTTCGGCTGATTTTGCTGTTGTTGGTCCTGTTTTTGCTCCTGTTGATCGTCTTTTTTCTGATCTTGATTCTGATTTTGCCGATCGTCGAGCAATTTTTGCGCTAAGGCCAGATTATATCGCGTTTCATCGTCGCGCGGATTGTTGCGCAAAGCATTTTTGTAAGCATCGATGCTTTGCTTCAAAAATTCGAGGTTCACTTCTTCCGGTTTGGCCGTAGCCATCGCCAAATATACGTTGCCGGCATTGTGCCAGGCCACCGCCAGTTTTTCCTTGTCGGTTTCGTTGTTGATGGTCGCTTGATATTGTTCCAAGGCTTCTTTCGCTTTTTGTTGCCGGTACAAAGCATTGCCCAAATTGTATGAAGCTTCGATAGAACGGGCGTTTTTTTCCAATGCTTTGCGGTAATCAATCTCGGCGCCGGTATAATTTTCCTGCTTGTAAGCTTTATTTCCCGAACGAAGATCCTTCCTCACTTCCTTTTGGGAAAATGCCAACTGAATCGTTCCGAACAGAAAAACGCCGATGAATACGCTGATTTTTACTATTTGTCTTTTCATCATGAAAACAATTTAATGCGACTGAAAAAGCGATTTTTTCGCTCCAATATAAAAAATTCGACCATCAAAAACAGCAGCAAAAAGCAAGCTGGAATCTGGAATTTTTCGTCGTAAGCGGTATAAACTTTGCTTTCGACTTCCGATTTGGATTTTTTATCGAGTTCTTTCTGGATCACTTTCAAAGCGTTGTTGGTATTATCGGCTTGCACATAGATGCCTTCTCCGGCGACGGCGATTTCCTTGCACATTGCTTCGTTTAAGCTGGTAATCACCATATTGCCGTCTTTATCAAGGAGAAATCCGTTGCTTCCGGGAATGGGGATCGGCGCGCCTTTTGTAGAACCAATCCCAATCACGTTCACGCTGATTCCTTTTTTAATGGCAGCTTTGGCGGCTCCCACCGCATCGTCTTCGTGGTTTTCGCCATCGGTGATCAGGATAACGGTTTTTTCCGTCGTTTCGTTCGGCGAAAACGAGCGCACTGCCAGATTAATCGCGGCCCCGATCGCCGTTCCCTGCGTGGGCACCATCGACGGATTGATTGTCGATAAAAACATCTTGGCCGAAACGTAATCCGCCGTGATCGGCAATTGAATGTAAGCGTCGCCCGCAAAAACGATCAGACCGATTTTATCATCCTCCAAATTATCTACCAACTTCGATAATATCTGTTTGGCCTTATCCAATCGAGAAGGATCTATATCTTTCGATAACATTGAGTTAGATACATCTAAGCAAACCATTACTTCAATGCCTTCGCGCTTCACGGTTTCCAACTTGCTGCCAAATTGCGGGCCGGCGATGAGCAATGCAAACAAAGTCACACAAACCAGCACAAACCCGAATTTCCAATACAGTTTCTTTAGCGAAACTTCCGGCATTAATCGCTTCAATACCGGCATGTTGCCGAATTTTTTCAAGGCTTTTTTCTTCCTGTACATAAAATAGGAAAATAAAGCCATCAATGCGGGCAGCAACAGCAGCAAATACAAATATTCCGGATATGCAAATTTAAACATAAGCTTTAAGGTATGTTTTTTAACACAGTGTATCTCAATAGAATCTCCAGAAGGAAAGCGATCAGTGCGGCAATCGCAAAAATCAAGTATCCTTCCTGTTTCTTGCTATACTGCTGCACGCTCAGTTTCGTTTTTTCCATCTGGTCGATTTCGGCGTAGATGGCTTTCAACGTTTTATTGTCGGTGGCGCGAAAATACAAGCCGTCGGTGATTTGGGCAATTTGGGTCAACACTTTTTCGTCAATGTCAACCGGCATATTGACGTAACGGATACCGATCGAGCTTGCAACGGGATACGGAGCTTCGCCTTTGGTGCCCACGCCGATCGTATAAACGCGGATGCCGTAAGTACGCGCAATGTCGGCGGCGGTCAAGGGCGCGATTTCTCCACGGTTGTTCGTTCCGTCGGTCAACAAAATAATCACTTTCGATTTGGCTTTGCTTTCGCGCAAGCGGCTGACGGAAGTCGCCAGTCCGTGCCCGATCGCCGTCCCGTCTTCGATCATACCGCATCCAACATCTTTCAGCAAGTTGAGCAGAACCGTGTGGTCGGTCGTCAGCGGACATTGCGTAAAACTTTCGCCGGCAAAAATCACCAAGCCAATATTGTCGGTCGGCCGGCCGTTGATAAACGAGGCGGCCACTTCTTTCGCCGCTTCGATGCGGTTGGGGCGGAGATCTTCGGCGAGCATAGAAGTAGAAACATCCAACGTCAACACAATATCAATGCCTTCCGTCGTCGATTTACTCCAGCTGTTCGTCAGTTGCGGACGAGCCAAAGCTGTGACTACCAAGCTGAACGCAATCAGCCGGAGCGCGAAAGGGACGTGCCGCAAATAAATCCGGTAACTCTTGGGCGCTTTCGCAAATCCTTCAGTAGAAGAAACTTGCAAGCTCGCCTGTGCATGACGTTGCTTCCACACATACCATCCGATCATCGGAAAGAGCAGCAGCAACAAATAGAAATAATGAGGATTAGCAAAATTCATACCTTAACTTTTTCATTATTTTCGAGTGATAATTCCGGCGGCAATGATTCTTCCTGTTTCGTGCCGTTGACAAACAGATAGGCGTTCGTCAGACTTAATTCGTTTTCTCCAGGCAAGGGCTGGTATTTCGCAAATTTCACGAAATCGGCCAATTGCAGAATTTGTTTCAGCGGCTCATAGACTTGGCCAGCGGCGCCGGTTTGCTGCAATTGTTCCAGAATTTCGCCGGAAGTCGATTCCATTGCCGCGATCGAAAAACGTCGCTCCATATATTTCCTCAACGTATCCGTAATTTCGGAATGATACAGTTTCGCTTTGCCTTGCTGCCACAACTTTTGATCTTTAATTTCATCCAAAGCCTTCAATGCCACAACATGCGGCGGCAGCGCGGGTTCTTCTTTCTTGAAAACAACCGGTTTCTTCTGGGTCGTCAGCCAATAAATCAAATACGCGATCAATCCCAAAGCGATCAGACCAAACAACGGAATCAACACATACCAGATATAATCCGTCCATACCCAGCGTGGAGTCATCACATCCTTAATATCGTAAAACCGGCGCGACTCGGTATCGACGGGAAGCGTGGCAACTTTCAAGGCCAATTCGTTGGAATAAATAGTATCCAATCCGGCAATCAATTGAAATGGCGGAATCAAGTATAGCGCCGAATCAAACGAAGTCACCAGAAAATCGTATTTCAAACTCAGTCGGTTCGTTCCCAAATCGGCCGTATCCACAGAAGAAATTTCGATAATCTCAATACCTTTCACAAGACTGTCGGCCGGCATCGGCAATTTCAACGAAAGAGCGGGATCAGTTACAATTTCGAGGCGGATTTTCGTTTGCTCTCCTATTAATATCTGCGTAGAATCGATCGAGGCTTTAATGATGGCGGGCTGCGCGTAAATTTGCACGCTCGTCCACAGCAGCAATCCGAAAACAATGAGCTTCGTCATTGCAAATCGCTTCGTCATTGCGAGGGTGAAACCCGAAGCAATCCAGCCTTTGGATTGCTTCGCTTCGCTCGCAATGACGGTACATATCCTTTGGATTGCTCCAAGCTTCGCCTTCGCAATGACGGTAGATATAATATGATTTATTTTCATTTCAACTCCGTTTATTAAATAAATGAATCAAGGCCTTCACATAATCCTCGTCGGTGCGAATCGAAACTGCATCTACCCTACTCTTCTTGAACGCATTATCCATCTCCGACTGCCGCTTTTCCCACCAACGCCCGTAAGCCGAACGCACTTTGGCAAGCGAGGTATCGACCCATTTTTCCGCGCCGGTTTCGGCGTCCTTGATTTTCATCAGTCCCACGGCCGGCATCTCCGTTTCACGTGCATCGTAAACCTGAATCGCGACCACATCGTGCTTATTATTGGCAATCGTCAGCGCGTATTCATAATTATCCTGCGCAAGGTAATCCGAAATCAGGAAAGCCGTACAGCGTTTCTTAATCGCATTCGTCAAGTATTTCAAGGCTTGCGAAAGATCGGTTTTCGTATGTTGCGGTTGAAAATCAATTAATTCGCGGATAATATACAAAATATGCTTCTTCCCTTTCTGCGGCGGAATAAATTGCTCAATCTTGTCGGAAAAAAAGATGATACCAATTTTGTCATTATTTTGGATCGCCGAAAAAGCCAAAGTCGCCGCAATCTCTGTAATAATCTCGCGCTTCATAGCCGCGTGCGTACCGAAATTCCGGCTACCCGAAACGTCGATCAGCAGCATCACCGTGAGTTCACGTTCTTCTTCAAATACCTTGATATAAGGCTTAGAATATCGAGCTGTTACATTCCAATCAATATCGCGTATATCGTCGCCGTACTCGTATTCTCGTACTTCCGAAAAAGCGATGCCTCGCCCCTTGAAAGCCGAATGATACTGCCCCGCAAAAATATTGCGCGACAATCCCCGCGTCTTGATTTCGATCTGCCTGACTTTCTTTAAAAGCTCACTTGTCTCCATTATATTAATTGAAAGTTGAAAGTTGAAAATTGAAAGTTGAAAATTGAAATAGATCCCGTCATTGCGAGGGCAAAGCCCGAAGCAATCCGTTTTCAATTTTCAACTTTCAATTCTTAAGGAACTTCTACTTTGTTTAATATCTCCGCAATTATCTCCTCTGTCGTCAAGTTATTCGCTTCCGCCTCGTAACTCAAGCCGATGCGGTGCCGCATCACATCGAAGCATACTGCGCGAATATCTTCAGGAATCACATAGCCTCGCCGTTTGATGAAAGCGTAAGCGCGAGCCGCCAATGCCAGATTGATTGAAGCGCGGGGCGAGGCGCCGAAAGCGATCATGTCTTTCAGGTTGGGCAATCCGTGCTCGTGCGGAAACCGCGTCGAAAACACAATATCTACAATGTAGCGTTCGATTTTCTCATCTAAATACACTTCCTGCACGATTTTGCGCGCTTCCAATATTTCATTTTTGCTAATTACCGGGCGGATCGTCGCTTTTTCCGCGCTGATATTCTGACGAATAATCAACTTTTCCTCTTCCTTTTTCGGATAATTAATCACTACCTTCAACATGAAACGGTCGATTTGCGCTTCGGGCAACGGATATGTACCTTCCTGTTCGATCGGATTTTGTGTAGCCATCACGAGGAAAGGTTCGGGCAGTTTATAGGTTTGGTCGCTGATCGTGACCTGCCTTTCCTGCATCGCTTCGAGTAGCGCGCTTTGCACTTTTGCCGGCGCGCGGTTGATTTCGTCGGCCAGCACAAAATTGGCGAATATCGGGCCTTTCTTCGCTTGGAATTCCTCGTTTTTCTGACTGTAAATCATAGTGCCGATCACGTCGGCCGGGAGCAAGTCGGGCGTAAACTGGATGCGGTTGTATTTAGTGTCGATCAATGAAGCCAGCGTTTTGATCGCCAGCGTTTTTGCTAAGCCCGGCACGCCTTCCAGCAAAATATGGCCGTCTGCCAGCAAACCGATGAGCAACGATTCCACCAAATGCTTTTGTCCTACGATCACCTTATCCATTCCCAAAGTAATGCGCGACACGAATTCGCTCTTACTTTCAATTTTTTCGTTCAGCGCACGAATATCCACCGTATTATTCATAAATTATATGTAATTAATATAAATTGTAATAAAACTATCCTTGTTTCTTTGATTCTTCTTTTTTTCGACTGCAAATGTAGAAATATTAAATTAGTATTGAAAGGCTTTTCTGATTAAAAATAATTAATTCAAGCGTTCCGGTTTAAAAAAATTGTTTATCTTTGACCGAAAAATCGGAAATAGCATTCGTTTTAGCGGATGAAATCTTTACCGGTTTTTTACTTTTTTTACAATTAATACGAATTTTAATTTCTGATTATCAAGAAAATGACGAAAAGAGAAAACAATTTCGTTTACTTTTTGTTTCTTAGAAAAGAAAAAACAGGGAAGAAAAGGTGTATCTTTGTACAAATTGACCCATGAAACTTAATTTAAAAAACACATACAATTAAATATCTAATTAAATCTAAACAAGTTTATGGAAAACAAGACAAAATGGAAAAAATGCTTGGAAACAAGGACAAAAGCCCTCTGTTTCAACCCTAAAAGTATCTGTTTGTTCTTGTCCTTCTTCCTGTTTTGCGCCGCTTCGTACGCGCAAGGCCGGGTCACGGGACAAGTTTTGGACAAAACAGGCGAATCGGTTATTGGAGCAAGTGTTGTCGTCGTGGGGACTACCAACGGCACAGTCACGGATCTCGACGGTAATTACGAACTGAATAATGTGTCGCAAGGACAGGTCATTGAG
>JAISKG010000200.1 GCA_031261015.1 Dysgonamonadaceae bacterium
TCTTACCGGATTCAAGAACCGGTCTATCGGCCTCAAATCCTCGGTGATAATCTCGGCCGTCCCCGTCATTTCCTGACTGAAAGTCAACGTCTTGCCATAATTGGAAAAACCAGTGCAAACTGCCCCCCTCCTCCAATTCAAATTGACCCGGTAAAGTTAATTTTCAAAAACGTAAAATGTTGTGTTTTTTGTATTGTAAAAAAACGGGTTTATTTTGCTCTCTTTTTTGAGGTGTTTTTAGTGAGAAATTTTAGCAAAAATAAAGAAAAGAAGACCGGATCCTTCTCGATTTTTTGTTAATTAATAGCGTTTATACATACAGATTCTCTTGGATATTTTTTTTTCTTCTAAGAGATTCTCCAAAGAGTTCCACCCGTAAAGACTGGTGCACGATTCTGTCCAACAATGACTTTCGTTTTAGCAACCCTGAGTTGTCCCAAGAGTTTCGAGTTTGAAAAAATATATCGAATAGCGGATTTTGACCTCATCAAGACATACGCCGCCGGACAAACAAATAAACTATAAATCCCAATCCGATATAACACAAAATCGTTTCACTCACATCTAAATACAAACCGGCAATATTCCCGCCGGGAATACGATCCAGCGATTGTGTAATCGAAATAAACAGCGAAAGCAACTCACGCAAAGGAAATGCCAGCCATGCCTGCGTGCCGAAAATAAGTTGACAAAGCAACGAAACCGGAATCAGCAGCAACAAAATGCCGGAAAGCGGAATCAGCAATAAATTGGTCAGCAGAAAAAGCATCGGAAACTGATGAAAATAATAAATACTCAACGGAAAAACGCCAATCTGCGCCGATAACGAAACGGCAATCAAATCCCACACATACTTGACCATCGGATTGTTAACCGGATACAAACGCACAATCACCGGATTGATAATCACAATGGAAACGACCGCGATAAAACTCAACTGAAAACCAATATCCCACAAATAAAACGGATAATAAAGGAGCAGGAAAAATGCCGTCGCTGCCACCGTATTCAACGTAAACGGACGGTAAAACAGCGCATCGCCGATTCCCCAAAGGCTCAACATGCAGGCTGCCCGCAAAACCGACGGCGAAAGCCCCGTGAGAAACGCAAAGCCCCAAATACAAGGCAACAGAATCAGTTGCCGGATTATTTTCCCTTGCATCCCGCGCCCCAGAAACGACAAAAGAAAATAAGCCGCACCGAAAATCAAATTGAAATGCAAGCCGGAAACAGCCAGAATATGTCCGGCGCCGATATGAGCGAAACTCTGTCGCAAGTCTTTGTCCATCGCATGGGTATAACCAAACATCAAAGCAGCGGCCAAAGCAAACGAATGGGAATCGGGCAAAAGTTCGCGCAAATGAACAAACAAACGATTACGCAACTTCAACGATTCAAACCAAAGGAATTGATTGCAAGGAACCGGCCGGTCGTCTCGCTGCCAATATTTCACAAAACCAACCGCGCCGTAACCTTGCCGCCTCAAATACAAAGGATAATCGAAATCCGCTCCGGGAAAAGAGTTTGGTTTTTCCAACGAAGCCCGGATCAATAGACATTGTCCGGCAGTTAACCGGCTACTCGCCGAGTCGTTCGGAATATAAAGTAGCACTTTTGTATTTACAACTTCCCGAACCACAGATTCATTGGCCGATAAAATCTCAGCCTTGCACATCCGCGATTTCGGTTTAGCAACCGGATCGTCCGTCAAACGAACAAGGTACGAGTGTTCGCCCTCGATCATCCATTCGGATTGCAACCAAGTTTTTTTCGTTAAATAAATGCCTAAAACAAAAGAGATTAAAAATATTCCAATTCCGAAGAAATGCCGGCAGGCATAACTTTTCCTAATCTTGGGAATCGTGCACAGCAATAACAAACCTGCGGCAAACGTCAAAATTCCCCCGGCAAAGGCAGAACAATCACTATAAAATTGCAAGAGAATCCCCGCGATGAGCGCAAGCAGCAAGCGCAAAAACGGCGCTTGACGAAAAGTTTGGAGTATCATGGGTTTTGGTTTTCATCAAGGAGTTTATTTTGTCATAACTGTTTCATTTTTCGTATTATAGATATTGGATCGGGCGATTTAAAAATCGCGTTTCCGGCTACCAGCACATCTGCGCCGGCTTCAATCGTTTGCTGTCCGGTTTCCAAATTAATGCCGCCATCCACTTCAATCAAGGTGGATAAGCCTTTGCGTTGAATCATCGCTTTCAGCCGCCGGATTTTATCTAACGATTGCGAAATAAACGATTGTCCGCCGAAACCCGGATTCACCGACATAATCAGTACCAGATCCGCCTCAGGCAGAATATCTTCCAATATTTCGACCGGAGTGTGAGGATTGAGGCTGACGCCGGCTTTCATTCCTGCTTGTCTAATTTTCGTCAACGTACTGTGCAGATGCAGGCAGGCTTCGTAATGAACGGTCATCAAGGAAACGCCCAAATCGCGCACTTCGGAAATGAATTTTTGCGGCTCGACGATCATCAAATGAGCATCCAACGGCTTCGACGAAACCGCCGCCACATTTTTCAAAACCGGAAAACCGAAAGAAAGATTCGGGACGAACACGCCATCCATTATATCCAAATGCAACCAATCGGTTTCGCTCCGGTTGATCCATTCAATCTCTCTTTCCAAATGCAGAAAATCGGCCGATAATAAAGACGTTGCTAAAAGCATATCAATTTAATATTATACCCGAAAGCGATCCGGGCAGTCCTTTTTCTACATGATAGACACAAGCAAATTGCATCAACCAAGTCACGGTGTCTTGTTGAGGTTCATAATACATGGTGTCATTTTCTGTTTCGGAAGTTCTGTAATAATATTCGTCCGGAGTAGATTTTTGATACATAGGCAACTTTTTAGTGTTTATGTATAAAACGTTCTCCCGGCGGATATATTGTTTACTTTCCTTGAAAAATCAATCCACTGTCAAAATCATGTTTTTTTCTTCGGCCATACGGCGCATATTCAAGATCGCGTAACGCATGCGACCTAAAGCCGTATTGATGCTAACTCCTGTAATATCCGCAATTTCCTTGAAACTCAAATCTTGATAATAACGCAAGATCAACACTTCCTTCTGATTGTCGGGCAGATAGTCGATCAATTTTTTAACGTCGCTCAAAATTTGTTCTTTCACCAACTGATCTTCAATATTTCCTTCCGACAACTTGTAATTGTTGAACAAATCAATCTCGCAATCGTCATTGGAAATCGTTTGCTCGTTCTTTTCCTGCCGGTAATTGTCGATGATCAGGTTGTGGGCAATCCGGCTGATCCAAGCACGGAACTTCCCGTTTTCGGTATAACGGCCTTGCTTGATCGTCATAATCGCCTTCACAAAAGTTTCCTGGAAAATATCTTCCGCCAACTCCCGGCTCCGGACAATAAAATAAATATAAGAATACACCGTATTCTTATGCCGGTTCAGTAAAACATCAAAAGCAGAATTATTGCCTTGTGCATAAGCGACAACCAA
>JAISKG010000210.1 GCA_031261015.1 Dysgonamonadaceae bacterium
CATTTGAGCAACTGGTACGTACGCCTCAATCGTAAACGATTCTGGGGAGGCGAGATGAATGCCGACAAGCTCTCGGCTTATCAAACGCTTTACGCTTGTTTGAAAACCGTTGCACAACTCATGGCGCCGATCGCTCCGTTCTATGCCGATAAACTTTACTTAGACTTAACGGGAGTTGAAAATGGAAAATTGAAAGTTGAAAATGAAAGTGACAATTCTCAATTTTCAACTTTCAATTCTCAACTTTCCGTTCATCTGACGGATTTTCCCATTGCCAACGAATCCTTGATTGAAAAGGATTTGGAAGAAAAAATGGAAATCGCGCAACGTATCTCGTCGATGGTTTTGGCCTTGCGTCGCAAAGTCAACATTAAAGTGCGCCAACCTTTGTCATCAATCATGGTTCCGGTTTCGGACGAACATCAAAGAGAAGCTATTCAAGCCGTGCAGGAGTTGATTTTGAACGAAGTTAATGTCAAAACGATTCAATATGTGGACAATGCCGTGGGTGTTTTGGTCAAGAAAATCAAGCCTGATTTTAAAAAATTAGGCCCGCGTTACGGTAAGATGATGAAGGAGTTAGCCGTAGCGCTTGCTCAATTGGAACAAACGCAGATTTTGCAGTTGGAACAAACGGGAAATCTTCAACTCACGGTCGCCGGCCAATCCGCCGAAATCACCACCGGCGACGTGGAAATCATTTCCGAAGATATTCCGGGCTGGCTGGTCGCCAACGAAGGCAACTTGACGGTTGCATTGGATATTACAATCACTGAAGATCTTAAAAAAGAAGGACTTGCGCGAGAATTGGTCAACCGTATCCAAAATATCCGCAAAACCAACGGCTACGAGATTGTCGATAAAATTCAAGTCGCGATTCAATCGGACGAACGCATTCGCGAAGCAGTAGAAGAATATCGTTCTTACATTGCCAATCAAGTTCTGGCAGAGCAAATTACTCTCATCCCTTTGAGTGGCGGCATCGAATTGGATCTGGACGATTTCAAATTATGGGTGCAAGTTGAGAAAGTTTAATTGCTAATCTCGAAGAAAACTACT
Organism: Dysgonamonadaceae bacterium; assembly: GCA_031261015.1. Lineage (GTDB taxonomy): Bacteria > Bacteroidota > Bacteroidia > Bacteroidales > Azobacteroidaceae > Azobacteroides. The sequence goes on from JAISKG010000210.1 coordinate 1,060, forward strand.
AATTTTGTTGATTAAAATTCATTCACCTATTAAATACGTTACAGTATGAACGAAAAAACCAGATACTCGGATGCGGAATTAGAAGAATTTCGCGCCATCATATTGGAGAAATTGGAGGCAGCCAAACAAGATTACGATTTGTTAAAAGCCACATTGATGAATGCCGACGGGAACGATACTACCGATACTTCGCCTACATTCAAGGTTTTAGAAGAAGGAGCGACCACTTTGTCGAAAGAAGAGGCCGGCCGCTTGGCACAACGACAAATGAAGTTTATCCAAAGTTTGCAAGCTGCTCTGGTGCGTATCGAAAATAAAACTTACGGTATCTGCCGCGAAACGGGCGCTTTGATCCCGAAAGAACGTCTGCGCGCCGTTCCTCATGCAACTTTAAGTATCGAAGCTAAACAGAATCAAAAATAAATGAAAAAATCAAAAGGCCTTTGGATTATTTTAATTATTTTGTTGATTTTAGTCGCCGATCAGGCGCTGAAAATTTGGATTAAAACGCATTTGATGCTGTATCAAGAAATTCGCGTTGCCGATTGGTTTTACATTCGGTTTGTGGAAAACAATGGTATGGCGATGGGAATTGAAGTCGTCGCGAAAATTTTCCTAACATTTTTCCGAATAATTGCTTCATTTGGAATCGTTTATTATCTCTGGCGCTTACTGAAAAGAGGTTTTAAAATGGGATATATTGTCTGCATAGCTTTGATCTTTGCCGGCGCTGTGGGTAATATTTTCGATAGCATTTTTTACGGAGTCATATTCAATGACAGTCCCGTTTTCAATGAATATCTTCCGTTTGAAACCGCTACTCTTTTTCCTCCGGAAGGTGGCTATAGCTCTTGGTTTCAAGGGAAAGTAGTCGATATGTTTTATTTTCCTCTTTTTGAATTTAACTGGCCTTCGTGGATTCCGTTTTTCGGTGGAGAAAAATTTGTGTTTTTCCAATATATTTTCAATATTGCCGACGCTTCGATCAGCGTTGGAATTATCGTTCTGATTTTGTTCTATCGCCAAACATTTTCCATAAGTTTTGAAAAAAAGAAAAAGATTTGCAGCTAAGGACAAATTGGTTTGCTTGATCGTAACACTGTTGTGCTTTTGCACCGCTTGCTCGAATCGACCTTCCAATGTTTTGTCAGACAATAAAATGGAAGATGTCCTTTTCGATTTATCGATCGCCGAAGCCGAGATGAACGATCGCTACATGTACTTCGGCAACGATTCGCTCCGAAGGCAACAATGGCTGAACTCGGTTTTTGAGAAGCACCGGATTACGGAAGCCGATTTCGATACTTCCTTGGTCTGGTATAACAACAACATGGATAATTTCCTGAAAGTCAATCAGCGAGTAACCGATCGACTTCAGGTTTTGGCTGATAGGCTGACTCGTCAAATTGATCGAAAAAATCAGAATCAGCCGTTACATCTCGATCATCCTTTGGAAATTGACAGTACTTGGATTCGTCTGCAATCGCCCGATTGGTACCACCCCGACGAGCAAATTCCCGACAGCGTGCCACCGGTTCCGTTCAAAATAATTTTTCGGGATATTCGCCTCGATTGATCAGCGAATGAATTTTTTCTACGACGGCAGGCCGGTCGTCGGCATACGTCACCCCAAACCATTTGGATGGCGTATCCAAGACTTTAATTTTCGCTTTTTTGCTAACAATCAATTCATTAGCCATCAAAGGAATGAAAAATTCCGCTTTGGGATTTCCGGCGTTTTTCGTTAAAAAATCGACAAAATAGTTTTCGGAATATGTAAAATATTCGGGCGTAAATCCCCACATATTCATCGAAACGGGCGTTTTTTCGGCGAGCGGCTGCAATTCGCCGGCATCGTCTTTGTATTTGATTTGTCCGTCGGTATCGCGGATGATGTAAGTGCGTTCTACGACGGAAGTTAAGTAATCTTCAGCGTCTTTTTCGCAAATACCGCGAGCAACGGAACCGCTTTCCGACAAAGTGTTACCCACCTGATAACCGACCATGCAATAATCGTTTTGCTTGCCGTCCAACTTCGACAGATAATCAGCCAGAATGCCGAAACTTTCGCGACCGTAAAAATCGTCGGCGTTGATCACGGCAAACGGCTCTTTGATAACCTCTTTGGCCATCAGCACCGCGTGATTGGTTCCCCAAGGTTTCACGCGATCGGGCGAAAGCGTAAAAGGCGCAGGCAAGTTATCCAATTCCTGAAAAACCAGTTCCACCGGAATGGATTGGTGATATTTTTGTAAGATTTTTTCTTGAAAATCAGCGGCAAACGATTGACGGATCACAAAAACAACTTTTCCGAATCCGCCACGGATTGCATCGTAAACCGAATAATCCATAATTGTTTCTCCATGAGGACCTAAGCCGTCCAATTGTTTCAAGCCGCCATAACGACTGCCCATTCCGGCAGCCAATATCAATAATGTAGGTTTCATATTATTTTTTGAAATATTTAGATCATTTTTTATCGTTCAATTTTACTTGCCATTTCCAAGCCGAGCGAAGCGTGTCTTCGATGCTTTCCTTTGCAGTCCAGCCTAATACGCGATTGGCGTGATCAGGATTTGCCCATACTTGCTCAATGTCGCCTTCGCGCCGGCCAACGATGCGATGCGGCACATTCACTCCCGTTGCCCGCTCAAAAGCCCGGATCAGTTCCAAAACTGAAAGTCCGGTTCCGGTGCCTAAGTTGAAGATTTCCAACGGAGATTCCGTGCGTTGCTGCAACATCCGGTCGATGGCGATGACATGCGCTTTGGCCAAATCCACCACGTTGATGTAATCGCGGATGCACGAGCCGTCGGGCGTAGCGTAATCGTCGCCGAAAACACTCAGTTCCTTGCGGATACCGATTGCCGTTTGCGTTAAAAACGGGATCAGATTTTGTGGAACGCCGTTCGGCAATTCGCCGATCAAAGCCGAAGGATGTGCACCTATTGGATTGAAATAGCGCAAGAGAATGCTTTGGAAAGGTGCGCCGGCATGAATCGTATCGCGAATAATTTCTTCGCAAATTTGCTTGGTATTTCCGTAGGGTGATGTAGCTTGTTTGATGGGAGCCTGTTCATCAACCGGTAAAATATCGGGTTGGCCGTAAACGGTGCAAGAGGAAGAAAAAACAATTCCTTTCACTTGATATACAGGCATTAATTCGAGGAGATTCAATAACGAAACGAGATTGTTGCGGTAATACAGCAAAGGTTTTTGCACCGATTCTCCCACTGCTTTGCTGGCTGCGAAATGAATAATCCCCTGTATCCCGGGATATTTATTCAAAATGACTTTCATTGCTTCCAAATCAGTACAGTCGGCTTTTTCAAAAGCGGGACGAATGCCGGTAATTTGCTCAATGCCGTCGATCACTTCGTCCGATGAATTGGATAAATCATCGATGATAACTACTTCATAGCCGGATTGTTGCAATTCGACTACCGTATGCGAGCCGATATATCCGGCTCCTCCGGTCACAAGAATTCGTTGTTGCATGTTATTCAAAATTTACGTCATGAAGTTGCAAAAGTACGACAAATTTGGATTCGATCCTTAGAAAGCCCTTGCAAATTCAATTATTTGGTGAGAAATTTATATCCGATGCGACAATACATACATTTTTTCTTTTCGCAATATTCCCGTTGGAGTTGAATCAACGCTTGCGAATCGCCGGCATGATCGACTTTAATGCCGGTGCGGGAAAAAGCCGTCACGATAAAATTGCTTTCCGGCGGAATTGATTCGAGGAGTTGCAAGGCTTTTTCCATCCAAGCCGGCTGATCGTGCTGTTTTCCGTAAGCAAATAAAATCGGAACTATCGTATTAATTAACAATATATTCACGGACGACAATCCCAATTTTTTTGATCGAGAGGCCGACGTTTTTTCAAAATGATAGTGTGTGAGCCAGTAAGGTTCAGCTTCAATATTGAAAAGCGATTGAAATTCAGTCAATTGATTCATTTCTAACATTTGTGAAAACAAAGTTTGCGACCGCCGGATCAAACTTGCCAATTGTACAATTTTAATATGTGGAAAATTGCCCGGCCGGATGCGCAACCGTTTGAAAAGATGCGCTTCCAAGGCTTGCAAGCCGTATTTTTTTTGCAAGAATTGATATTCCGTGCGCAAATCTTGGTAATATTCGTCGCGAATCGTATCTTCTTCCAATAGACCGGCTTGACCTAAAAACAAGGCTTCGATTTGCATCCCCGAATCCTGATGTTTGAGTATGTATTTCAACGGCAGACTTTTAGCCAATCGCTCGAAAGCATCGTTGTTGATTCCGAAACCAAAATTGCGCGCCAGACAAATGTAGAAAACTTCGTTCCAATCCTGCGCATATTGTTCGAGTAAAGTCAAGATTGTTTGCGTTTTACGCTCCAAACGTTCGCTGAGCAACGCATTTTTCCAGTCGGTCAGGTAAATTGGGTCGATATCCGGAATTTTTCCCAGACAAGGATTGGTTTGCGGGCTATTCACCAACCGATCGTAATTTGTTGTGATAGAAACAGGAATCTGCATTTCCCATTGAGGAATTGTTCGTCCCGATTCATCTTGAATTATTTCACGGTCGATTTGCGCTACAACGTGAAGTATCACCGAGTTATATGCTTTATCCTGCTCATGTTTGTGCTTGTACCAATCCGAAGATCGCTCGTGAATTTCGACATTTCCCACCCAGATTTTGTCATCCATTTTGATTTTCGCATTGAAAAAATCGGGGCCGGCGTGACTGTTGTGTAATCCCGGATCAATAATTTCAAACGGTGCGCCGTCGGATGTTCGGAAATTGCCGGAAGCATACCATTTATGTTTCCAGACGGAATGAAGTAAAGTTTCCATTTTCAGATATTTGGCTTTGATTAATCATGAATTGACCGGTTTGGTTTGATTACTTGGCCCAAAGATAGAGGAAATTGGGGGAACCGGCAAGGGAATTTGGAAGTTTAACGTTGGGATAACGTAGGAAAGCCGGAACGATGTGAGTTCCGGCTTTTCCCCTGTTTCAAAAGAATGGATATTATTTCTTCACAATCTTTTTCATAATGGCTTCGTTATCCGCATGAATTTTGACCAGATACACGCCTTTTGGCAATGCTGAAACATTGATTGTTTGTACGCTGTTTGGTAGAGATGTTGCGCGTAAGGTTTCTACCGGGCGTCCCGACAAATCCAAAATATCAACTCTTTCAATGGACACATCGGATTGGATGAAGATTTCGTCTTGGGCGGGATTGGGGTATAAGGTAATCGGATGAGCAGTTACTTCTTCTATGGCCGTAATTTTTTGGAAATATACCGTAATGGTGTGATTGGCAGTGATATTAGAGAAAGTGTAATACCCATCTGTTTTTGCCTTTTCGTCAGGAATTTCATTAACCAAAACTAATCGTACTTCGTAATTTCGATTTGCCGTAAAGGTGAATGTTTTGTTGCTTCCCGAAGCTACTTCCACTATACCGTTCGGCGAAATGCTACCGTAGCTTTCTGGCGATACGGTAGTTGTAATGGTATAGGTATTAGGCTTAAAATTGGCGACAAGCGTTCGGTTGGCGGTGACGGAGAAAGTATAGGTTGCATTTGAAGAAGCGATAATGCCGTTTTCCGTCCAGTTGGTAAATATGTAGCCGTTGTTTGCGGTTGCTTTGACGGTACATGAGTTGCCGGAAGTGTATGTGCCGCCGCCGCTAACGGAACCGCCTGCAGGAGGATTGGCTGAAACGTTGACAACATAAGAGGTAACTCCTGCTTCGCGTATAATTGTTACATTGTAAGTTTTTGTATAAGAGTTGTCCTCTGCCGTTACGGTAATACTAAACGAATTACTACCTACATTCAGCGATTTTGACCCTGTTCCCACAACTGTTGCTCCACTGTGGTTGGCAGTTGCCGAAATAGTCCTTGAAGTTACGGAATACGGCACGGTAACCGTATAATTTGTCGTATTTGCACTGAAATTTGGCGATAATGCGTAGCCGTCTATACTCAAACTCGACAAAGTAGCATCGTTGGACATTTGCAGGTAAGAAAACCAAAAGTTTCCTGTATTAGATGAGTTTCCATTTACTTTTACATAAACATTACCTGAAAAATTAAATGAGTAGGTAAGCTGCTCGCTTCCACCGGGAACAGTAGCGCTTGACTCAAGTAGAGTACCCGAACTGTTGTATAAAAATAGTTTTGCATTAAAAGATACAGTACCTTGTGGGTCGGTATGAAATGCATATTTTCTGCCGGAAGTTACAGATACACGATAAATTTTGCAGCCATTGGGCTGTAAATTTACTGAACGATTTTGCCACGAATTAGTGGGAGCTGTCAGTTCTTCATCATATTCGGGCGGGGTTTTGCAGGATACTGACGATGTGGTAAAATTGGCGACAAGCGTTCGGTTGGCGGTGACGGAGAAAGTATAGGTTGCATTTGAAGAAGCGATAATGCCGTTTTCCGTCCAGTTG
>JAISKG010000229.1 GCA_031261015.1 Dysgonamonadaceae bacterium
GAAGTTTCGGCAAACCAAACAGCCAATAAAGAACTTAATTGCGATCAATCCGGTTGGGGAGTTACACCTATTTTAGGTTTTTATTTTAACTGGAATAAGCTGAATGTGGGTGTAAAATATGAATTTCTGACAAGTTTAAATGTTGAAAATAAGACGAAAGTAGATGATACCGGATTATTCAAAGATGGAGTAAACACTCCGCACGATATTCCCGCCTTATTAACAATAGGCGCTCAATATGATGTTGTTCCGAGCGTTACGGTTTCGGCCGGTTACCATCATTTCTTCGATTCCAATGCCAAAATGGCGAATGACAAGCAAAAGTACATCAATGGGGGAGTCAATGAGTTTCTGCTGGGAGCAGAGTGGCGGATCAACAGCATGTTTTTAATCAGCGCCGGAGGACAAATCACCAGAACCGGTGTGACCGACGATTATCAAACCGATTTGAGTTTCTCCTTAAATTCCTATTCCCTTGGTTTTGGCGGAGCTGTAAACGTTTCCGAATCCGTGCGCATTAATCTGGGTTATTTTTTTACCAATTATGAAGCCTGGACGAAAAAATCGGATAATTACAACGGTACTTCAGTGCCCGGAACGGATGTTTTTTCACGCACCAATAAAGTATTTGGAGCTGGGGTAGATTTTCGTTTCTGAATTTCCCGAAAAATCCATTATCTTTGCAAACTCTAACCAATTTAGCTGATTAAATTAAAGATTATTGAATGAATGAAGTAAAAAAATTAGTCGATACAATCGTCAAAGCCTTGCAGGAAAAGAAAGGCAAGCGGATTGTGACGATGGATATGAGCGCGCTGGATGGCGCTATTTGTAAATATTTTATTGTCTGTCAAGGAAATACTCCAACTCAAGTATCGGCGCTCTCGGATTCCGTGTGGGATTTGGTTGCCGAACGTTTGCACGAAAAACCGCTGGGCGCAGTGGGAATGCGCGAGGCTCAATGGATTGCAATGGACTACGGAACCGTGATGCTACACATTTTTATTCCGTCGTTCCGCGAATATTATAATTTGGAAAATTTATGGGCAGACGCCGATGTAACGGAAATTCCTGATCTTGTATGAGCGAAACAAATAAAAAACCGAATAATTTGCCGCCGGCCAATAAACCCGGCGGCAATAAGCCTTTTAAGTTTGGTACAAGTTGGATGTACGGCCTCATTATCCTGATGCTGGTTGCCATCTTTTTCACCAATACCGACGACACGAGCGAGAAAAAAGAGAACTGGACGGAGTTCAAAAAACAGGTCGAACAAAATGTGTTCAGTGAAATTACCGTTAATCTGAACGATAATAAGGCGATTGCTAAAATCAAGCCCGGTCATCGGGCAGAGATCTTGGGCAAAGACAGCGTGCCGTCGGCGCGCCGGAGTTTGTTCAAACTTTCAGACGAGGCTACGGTCACTGTAGTGATCCCGTCGTCGGATAAATTTTCGGATTTTTACGATCAAGCGGCAGCGCAATATAATATAGACGCCAAAGTGACTTACAGCGAAGGGAATAGCTTGCTGTGGTCTTTGCTTATCAATTTTCTGCCCTTCATACTTATCATCGGTTTCTGGATTTTTATGACTCGCAGAATGACTGGCGGCAGCGGCGGCATGTTCAACGTTGGCCGCACGAAAGCGCAGATTTACGACAAATCCGCGCCGAATAATAAAAAAATCACTTTCAAAGATGTGGCCGGCCTGTCGGAAGCTAAACAGGAAGTACAGGAAATCGTCGATTTTTTGAAAAATCCGAATAAATATACCGATCTCGGAGCGAAAATTCCGAAAGGCGCACTTTTAGTGGGTCCTCCGGGAACAGGTAAAACATTGCTTGCTAAAGCTGTAGCCGGAGAAGCGGAAGTACCTTTCTTCTCCCTTTCGGGTTCGGATTTTGTAGAAATGTTTGTTGGAGTGGGCGCTTCGCGCGTACGGGATTTGTTCCGCCAAGCGAAAGACAAAGCGCCGTGCATCATTTTTATCGACGAGATTGACGCCGTGGGTCGCGCCCGTGTCCGAAACGTTAACATGGGATCGAATGACGAGCGAGAAAGCACGCTGAACCAATTGCTTACCGAAATGGATGGTTTTGGAACCAACAGTGGAGTGATTCTCCTGGCAGCCACCAACCGCGCCGATATTCTGGATAAAGCTTTGTTGCGTGCCGGCCGTTTCGATCGTCAAATCAACGTCGATTTACCCGAATTAAACGATCGCAAGGAAATTTTCCTTGTCCATTTGCGCAATATCAAAATCGATCAATCGGTCGATACCGAATTTTTAGCTCGCCAAACGCCGGGATTTTCGGGAGCCGATATCGCTAACGTCTGCAACGAAGCGGCTTTGATCGCCGCTCGCAACGGGAAAATATCCGTACAAAAAGATGATTTCATGAATGCTGTTGACCGTATCGTCGGCGGTTTGGAAAAGAAATCCAAGATCATCACGGTGGAAGAACGGCGCGCGATTGCTTTGCACGAATCGGGTCACGCCACCTTGAGCTGGATGTTGGAATACGCCAATCCTCTCGTGAAAGTCACCATCGTTCCGCGCGGAAAAGCCTTGGGTGCTGCTTGGTATATGCCTGAAGAACGACAAATTACCACTTACGAGCAGTTACAGGATGAAATGTGCGCCACTTTGGGCGGACGTGCCGCTGAAGAATTGTTTTTAGGCCGCATCTCCACCGGAGCTTCCAATGATTTGGAGCGAACGACGAAACAGGCTTACGCCATGGTCGTTTACTACGGCATGAGCGAACGCTTGGCCAACCTGAATTATTACGATGCTACCGGCCAAGATTGGGGAGCCTTCACTAAACCGTACAGCGACGAAACCGCACGCCTCATCGACGAGGAAGTGAAACGAATCGTCAACGAACAATACGAACGTGCGAAAACTATTTTGAAAGGACATTGCGATCAACACAAAGCGCTGACGGAAGTCCTGTTAGATAAAGAAGTCATTTATTCCGACGACTTGGAAAAAATCTTCGGCAAACGCAAATGGCTGTCCCGTGCGCAAGAAATCCTTCAACAGCAAACCTTGGAAAATCCCGATCAGGAAGCCATTGCTATCGAAGAAGATCCGTCGAAAGAAGAGAAGGAAAAAGAAGCGAATCCATGAACAATTTTCAACTGAGATCGGTCACCGGCGCACTTTACGTCGCGCTCATTACCGTAGGGATTTTGATTAATTCTTACACATTTTTAGGCTTGTTCTCATTAGTTGTCTGGCTGTGTTTGAGGGAATTTTATTGTTTGGTCAATGCACAAAAACGAACGGCAATCTTGATCTGGCCGAATTGCTTGGGTGGCGTTTTATTGTTCATTTCCACTTATTTATATGCTTCCGGAATTTGCGGACGGTTTATTTTTTGTATCTACTTGTTATACCTTGTTGCGACTTTCATTTCCGAATTGTACAAAAAACAGTCAGACCCGTTGAATCATCTGGCTTATATCTTTTTGGGACAAGTGTATATCGCGCTTCCGCTGGCTTTGTTGAACGGCTTGGCTTTCCCCGCGTTAGCCGGCGGTTCGTATTACTCGCTGCTGGTTTTGGCCTTGTTTATTTTTCTTTGGGTCAACGATACTTTCGCTTATTCCGTTGGCGTTTTATTCGGTAAGCATCGTTTGTTTCCGCGAATTTCCCCGAAAAAATCGTGGGAAGGTTTCTTCGGCGGATTAGTTTTCACCGTTATGTCTTCATTGATTTTCGCCCATTTTGAACCGGAAATTCCGTATTATCATTGGATTGGAATGTCGATCATAGTAGTTATCTTCAGTACTTGGGGCGATTTGGTCGAATCTTTGATGAAAAGGACTTTTGAAGTGAAAGATTCGGGACATGCTTTGCCGGGACACGGCGGTTTTCTGGATCGTTTCGATAGTTTATTGCTGGCGGTTTACGGAATGTTTTTTTATCTTCTCTGCCTTATTCAAAATTCAATGTCAGCGTGATCATGCGGGTAGTTCCTTTGGTAATTGCATCGGAAAATTTCTGCAAACTTTTATCGGTCAAATCGCTGCGATCTCCTTCAATCGAATTGGGTAAGCCAAAACTGAATCGCAATTCCGGCGCAATTTTAATGATCGGCAAATAAAAATCGCAACCGAAGCCGATCGTCAATCCGTAATCAAATCCGCGCAAAAGCACCGCTTTATCTTTCTGACGGCCAATATCAAGTGCGCCGTACGCTCCGGTAATTACGTAAGGACGATAATTATTCACTCGCCTTGAACGGATTTTCAAATCCA
>JAISKG010000266.1 GCA_031261015.1 Dysgonamonadaceae bacterium
CGGTCAATTGCCGATGATTACCGCAAGCGTTACGGGATTGACATGCAAGTGGTTCGGAATATTCCGTTTGCTGCGCAGAAATCGAAAAAAAGAGCTGATCCGGTGATTTTGGAAAATTATGGGAAGAAAGTATTGTTGTATCAGGGAGCGGTGAATCTCGGCCGCGGCATCGAATGGGTGATTGACGCGATGCCGTATCTGGATGATTTTGTTTTTTATATTGTGGGCGACGGAGATCGATTGGAGGCTTTGCGCGCGCAGGTCGAGCATTTGCAACTCGGCGACCGCGTTTTTTTTACCGGGCGCGTGCCGTTTGAGGATTTGGCGGCTTATACGGCGCAGGCGGATATTGGTATTAATTTATTGGAAAACAGGGGATTGAATTATTATTATTCTTTGCCCAACCGGATTTTTGATTTTATTCGTGCGGGAATCCCGGTTTTGTCCTGCGATTTTCCCGAAATCAGAAACATTGTGGCGCATTACGGAACGGGCGCGTTGGTCGATCGGTTTGAGCCGGAGTATTTGGCGGGAAAGATTCGGGAATTGGCATCTAATCCAATTGATTACAAAGCATTTGAGATTGCGAATGCGGAGTTGACTTGGGAGAATGAAGCGGAAACATTGCTGAAAGTCATCGAAAGCGCCCGCTGAGCGCTCAAATCAATTCTTTTTCCTGCGCCAATTTCAATAAATAGGCGTGAGCCGCCTCATATTCATTGGGAATTTCCCCATCAAGGATCGCCTCTTTGATCGCCGATTTCAGTTCGCCAACTATCCTGCCTGCCGGAAGATGAAACATTTCCATGATTTGCAATCCATCGATCGGCGGCTGGAAATTGCGGATGCGGTCTTTTTCTTCGATTTCTTTCAGTTTTTCGCGAACCAACCGAAAATTAGTCAGAAAACGTTTGACTTTGTCCGGATGTTTCGAGGTGATGTCGGCTTCGCAGAGCAACATCAGGTCGTCGATATCGTCGCCGGCCTCAAAGAGCAAGCGGCGAACAGCCGAATCGGTCACTTCGTCGTCGGCCAACACAATCGGGCGCATGTGCAAGGAAACCAATTTTTCGACGTATTTCAATTTGTCGTTCAGCGGAAGTTTCAGTCGCTGGAAAAGCGGCTTCAGCATTTTCATGCCGATAAACTCGTGCGAATGAAAGGTCCAGCCGTTTTTGGGATCAAAACGTTTGCTTTTCGGTTTACCGATGTCGTGCAACAAGGCCGCCCAGCGCAGCCACAAATTGGAAGTGTTTTTCGCCAGATTATCCAAGACTTTTAAAGTATGGCTGAAATTATCCTTATGACCGATACCTTCCTTAGTTTCAACACCTTTCAATGCCGAAAGTTCCGGAAGGATCAAATCGAGCAAGCCGGTTTGATCGAGTAATTCCCAGCCGACGGAAGGCTTCGGCGAGAGCATAATTTTATGGAGTTCGTCGGAGATGCGTTCGGAAGAAATAATTTCAATGCGTTGTTTGTTGCGTTCGATGGCGTCGAACGTTTCGGCTTCGATGAAAAATCCCAGTTGCGAGGCGAAACGGACGGCGCGCAACATTCGCAAAGGATCGTCGCTAAAGGTAATATCCGGATCCACAGGTGTTTGAATCCGGTATTCGTATATATCATTCAATCCGTCGAAAGGATCGATCAGTTCGCCGAAACGATCTTGGTTCAGGCAGATAGCCAACGCGTTGATGGTAAAATCGCGGCGGTTCTGATCGTCTTCAAGCGTACCGTCTTCGACGACCGGCTTGCGCGAATCGCGGTTGTAAGATTCTTTACGCGCGCCTACAAATTCGATTTCCAAATCCTTGTAAACGACTTGCGCCGTTCCGAAATTTTTATATACGGTCAGATTCGCTTTTTTACCCAAGCGAGTAGCAACTTCCTGCGCCAATTCGATGCCGCTGCCGACACATACAATATCAATGTCTTTCGATGGGCGGCGAAGAATCAGGTCGCGCACAAAACCGCCAATCACGTAAGTTTCCAAGTGCAAAGCGCCGGCGGCCGCGGTGATGAGTGGGAAGATTGTATGATCTAATTTTTGAAGGATTTCCGATTGAGTGATTTCCATTGAAATTGTTTTGATGGGCAAAGGTACGGATTTTTTACAATTTTTGCAGATAATATTCAGCGAATCATATTACTTTTGTCAAACAAAAATTTCGACAGAATGAGAAAAGTTTTTTTATTCCTAATTTTTATATTTTCTTTTCCAACAGCCTTCGCCCAAAATTTCACGGGAGTTGTAATAAACTCTAAATCAGAACCTTTACCCGGAGCCACGGTCTTTATTAAATCCATCAATAAAGGTTTAATTTGCAATGCCGAAGGTGAATTTCAAACCACATTGGCCGAAGGAACTTATGACGCGCAATTTTCATATCTTTCATATAAAACCAAAAATCAGAAAGTTACGATACGAAAAGACGAAACGGCAGAATTAAAAATCGTGTTGGAAGACGATCATTTCTCACTCAAGGAAGCGACTGTCACCAGCGGCGAAGATCCTGCCTACGCGATTATGCGCAAAGCCATCGCCGCAGTGGACTTTCACAAAAAACAAGTGGAAAAATATTCGGCTGAATGTTACATCAAATGCGTTTTCGAACTGCTGGAAGTGCCGAAACTGATCGATAAAATGACAAAAATGCAAGTTCAGGAAGACGGACAACAAACAACACTGAAACTCTCGGATTTGAAAAATCATTTGATGTTGCAGGAAACAAACAACCGGATCATCTTCACTGCTCCGGACAATTACGAGCAAACGGTACTTGCTTTTTCGAGCAGTATTCCCAACGATTTCAAGCCTGAAGACGCCATGGAATTGATGCGCGGCTCAATTTACGATGCTCTGTATATGAACTGTATCTCTCCGTTGAATGCCAAAGCCTTGAGTTACTACAAATTCCGTTATGAAGGTTTCACTGAAGACGGAAATACAACCATCAATAAAATCAAAATTATTCCGAAAGTGGCTAATGTGCAGTTATTCAAAGGTTATATTTACATTGCCGAAAATACATGGGAAGTGCGAAATGCCGAGCTGGAAGCGACTGTCATAGGCATCACACAGCAATATACGCTTACTTTTTCAAATGTTAAAAATGATGTTTATTTACTTTCGGCTTATTGGATGACATACGACATCAATACGTTTGGCGTGCGTGGCTACTTCGACAATTACGCATCCATCAAATACGACGATATTTCATTGAATGAAACTGTTTTAACTGAAAAACAAAAGACAAAAAACAAGTCGAAAAACCGTTTTGAACTGACGGCCGATACCACTTACCACATGCGCGCCGATTCGTTGGCGCAAAAGCGCGATTCGCTTTATTGGACAGAAGTGCGCAATACACCTTTAAGCGATAGAGAAATAGTGAGTTACGAGCAAAAAGAAGTTTTGCAGGCCAAGTTCGATTCCATTCAAAACAAAGATACCGACAACAAATTTTCTTTCGGAAGTTTGCTGTTTGGCGGGCACATCGGCGGCTCCAAACGCAAATTTGAAATGCGTTACGGCGGTTTGCGCGGCGCTTTGGGCGATTATAATTTTGTTGATGGCTGGAATTTGGGACAAAAATTGGACTTTTCGTTTTGGTGGAACAAAAACAAAAAACTGCAGCTTTCGCCAAGGATTTATTATGCAACTGCAAGAAAAACAATAAATTATGGAATGACAGCTTCGTTGGATTACGCGCCTTTGCACGCCGGCTATTTTTATGTGCTGGCAGCTTCCAACTCAGCTGATTTCAACCCCAACGGCATTTCAAAAACGATGAATACGCTCTCGTCGCTGTTTGCGGGACAAAATTTTAAAATGCTGTATGATCGAAAGATCGCTCATGTTGGAAATCATATTGACATCGTTAACGGATTGCGGCTGACCACTGAAGTCACATCGGCTCATCGTTCCGAATTACAGAACAATACCGATTTTTATTTTAAAATCAAAGACCAATCGCCGGTCGATTATCTGCTTGGTCGCGAGGCGCAAAACCGGATCACACCCAACTTTGCGATGCCCGGCGGCGATTCGTATCTGAATGCTTTTGCCGTGAAATTTTGGTATGCGCCTGCTGCATACTACCGCATCGAAAATGGGCGAAAAAATTACGCATACATGCGTTCGCCTTCATTTACATTGGGTTACGAGCAAGGTCTAAACCTTTTGCAAGGCAAAAATAATTCCGTTTTCTCTAAAATAACGTTGGCGGTTGCACAAAATGTGCGGCTTTCTTATTTTTCCGCTTTTTCGTATAAAGTTGGTTTAGGAACTTTTCTTGGAAAAACAGATAAGTTAAATTACATTGATTTTCAACATTTTGCATCCTCTCCGATTGTTTTGAGCGACGAAACTTTAACGAACCGTTTTCTGTTGCTCGATCTATACAAATATTCGACCGATAGCCGTTGGTTAAACGCGTTTGTCAACTATCGTTCGCAATATATTTTGCTTAAGCGGCTTCCGTTTTTACAACGTGCATTCATGACCGAGAATCTGACATTCAATTTATTAAGTACGCCCAACCAACCTTTTTACAACGAGTTGGGTTATTCGCTCAGTTTCATGAATATGATCAATGCCGGCGCATTTGTATCGTTCGACAAGTTTCGTTATCAGGATTTTGGCTTGCGATTGTCGGTGAATCTTAAGGCATTTGATTAAATTTCTATTTTCCCAACAATAATCCAATATAAACTGCTGCTAATCCTACTAATACGCTTGCTGCAATATAAAGCGCCAGTACAAAAAAATGCCCCGCTTGCTGCAACTGCAAATTTTCCAGCGAAAAAGTGGAAAACGTGGTGTAACCGCCGCAAAATCCGGTGATAAGCAGCAATTTGAGCGGCTCGCCAATCCAATGGTGTTTGGCAGACAAACCAATCAATATTCCGATAATTAAACATCCTAAGATATTGACCATGAAGGTGGCGAACGGAAAAACCGTCCCCGTAGCGTATTTATTGACAGCGACTGAAGTGAGGTAACGGAAAATACTTCCGACGCCTCCACCCAAGCCGACCCAGAGCAATTTTGTTATCATCTTGTCAAGCTTTTATTTATATCTTGCATCACCAATCCCGCCAAAGAAAATCCGAAAATGGCCGTCGTGTGCGCCATCGTTCCGTTGATTTGGGCTTTCAGGCTGCACCATTCATGATTCACAAGATTGGGATCGCCGGGGCCGTTTTTCACTTTGGGACAAAGGCATTTATCTGTTCCGCACGAAGCGTTTCTTCCTTTATTCTCCAACAATTCTTCACTGAAAACGCAAAGAAATTTTTTTGCCGGAAGTCCGGTCTTTTTCAATTTCTTCCGCAAAGCAGCGCCCAAAGGGCAGCCTCTCACTTTCCAAAATTCAGCGACTTGTATTTTCGACGGATCCATTTTCAAAGCCGCACCCATTGACGAAAAAAAGACGGCCGGCGTACGTGTCGCCGTTTGAATCAAGTGAATTTTGTGTTCCAGACTGTCGATAGCATCAAGAATATAATCGTATTCCGCAAGTTGGAAAGATTCGCTATTCTCTTTACTGTAAATAGTTTGTAAAGCATTAATTTCCGCCGTCGGATTGATTTCAAGCAAACGTTCTTTCAATACTTCGACTTTCACTTGTCCTACGGTTTTGACGGTCGCCGGCAACTGCCGGTTGATGTTGGTCACGCAAATCCGGTCGGAATCGACGATCGTGAGCCGGCGGATTCCCGAACGCACCAAACTCTCTGCACACCAACTACCTACACCGCCCATGCCGAAAATAATCACGCGCGTATCAGCTACTTTTTGCATAAATTCGTCACCCATCAGCAACGAACTGCGTTGAAATAATCCTTGTTCGATTCCCATTACAGCCGCAAAATTACGAAAAAGTTGAAAATTGAAAATTGAAAGTTGATAATTAATTTTCAATTTTCAACTTTCAATTCTATAAAGTCAACATAAACCGGAAAGTGATCGCTATATCCTTGTTCGTATTTATATCCATGAAAAGTTTTCTTTGGCCGGATGCCGCCGTATTTCTTATCGAGTGTAACCATAAAATCTTTCCAAAAAATCGTCGCCGTTTCCGGTAAGACATGAAAAGCGTTTTTTCTATTCAATAAATTTCCCGAAACAAGGATTTGATCAATGAAATTCCATTGATCTTGAAATTTATAACTACCTGTTTCATTTATTTTTGAGATTTCCAAAATTAAATTATACAGCTGACGGGGATCGGTTGTTTTCGTTGGACTTTGAGCATCCAAAATTTGAGCCATGCTTTTATCGTTCGGTTCATCATTGAAATCACCCATAATTAAAACATTCGCTTTGCTGCGGAAATTCATTAACGAATCGACACGACTTTTCAGCGTTGCTGCCGCTTGAATCCGGTCGCGCGCGGATTGCACTTTCCCGCCTCGCCGCGAAGGGAAATGACAGACAAAGACATCCAAAGTATCGCCGGAAATCACTTTTCCGGTGATATGTAAAATATCGCGTGTTTTCTTATCGCGATTGTATGGAAAATCAATGCGAATGGATTCATGCTCCAAATATTTGAACTGATCACGCTGATACAACAAAGCGACGTCGATGCCGCGCGCGTCCTCCGATTCGGTCATAACGTAACGATACTGCATTTTTCGCAAAGGCGAATGCGCAATTAAATCCTCAATCGTCCGGTTGTTTTCTACCTCGCACAGACCGATCAACGCCGGAGTTTCCCATTCGCCGAGCGCAGTAATCACTTTCGCCAAGTGACTTAACTTAGTGTAATAGCGATGATTATTCCAATGTCGCACGCCTTCGGGCGTAAATTCATCGTCGTTTTTCAACGAATCATTTTCCGTATCAAACAGATTTTCCAGATTATAAAACATCACTCGAAAAGATGTTTGCCCCTGCAAAGGAATTGCCAAACAAAGCAACACGAAGTAAATTAAAGGTTTCAGTTTCATTATTCTTATTTATAATTTTCAATTCTCCATTTTCAACTTTCAATTTTCAATTCTCCACTCATACGCTCCCAAATCCGGCTCTCCATCGGCAAAACGATCGACGCCATTGAGATCATAAGGAAGTTTGATCGAATAAACCGGATCGGCCGCATTGCGCGCCGGCGAAATCGAATCCAAGCGGAAATCGTAGAAAAATTCGTATTGATTATTCTTTACGTAATCGATGTCAACAAATTTTGGATTTTTATTCCATATACATTGAATAAAATCATTGTCATCCTCACCTTCATCGGGCAACAAGCAATGATCGAAACGGAAAGTAATCGCTCCGGTTTCATGCGGATTGATTCGGATTCCCGACGAACCGTTGGCTTTGCTTCCCCAGATAATCGTATTTCTGAAAATGGCTTCTTCGCTTGGATAATCTTCTGTTGTTGACAAGATTACGGTTTCATTATTTGTACTTCCCCAACCCAATTCGGCCGGACTTCCGTAATAATTGGCCAAAGTGCAATGCGTAAATTCGTAGTCGCCGCCCATAAGATCAAGCAAGGCGCCGCGGGCATTGGAAAATTCGCAGTTCTCGGCTGTAAACCGGCAGTTTACGGAATTAACAAGCGTACCTTTACAATTAGTTAAAACCACATTTTTCAGAAAAAGCTTGGATTCGTCCGGTTCGGAAGGCCGCAAATCGAGGCCGTAATAGGCATTGCGAATCCGCGCATGTTCAAATACGTTGTTGAAACTCGTCGAATCAATACGGATGCCGCCCCACTGTCCCGGAATCAGATCATAGGAAACACCAACCAATCGATCCATGCGGTCGCCGCGAATTGTGACCGGTTTTTCCAGAGTACCAAGAAGTTGCAGTCGCCCTTTCACAATGATTTCGGCTTTCGCGTGCATGAACCAAGTCGCGCCGGCTTCCACTTTCACCGAAGCGCTTTCGGCAATCACCAGACTATCGTAGATCAAGCATGGTTTTTCTCCGGTGAGAATCGTATCGGAAAAAATCGTCAAGCCTTTCCATATCGTCACATCCTGCGTATGCGCCTCCAACACAACGCTTTGCTGTACCCCATTTGTCGTAAAATCAATATAATCGGTGATGAGAAGCAGTTGATTTATTCCGTTTTCTTTCGGTTTTATATCCACGAATACGTAGAGGCTGTCGTTGACGCGAATTTCCACATCTTGAAACGAGGCGCCCGCCCTTCCGTCCACATTGATTTTATATCCTCCTGCATCTGCATTTCTCAAGCGAATCGACGAAATCAGCAACGGTTTTTTATTTCTATTATAGACCATAAACGCGTTGACCGACGTATTGATGGTCGAAAGAATCGTATCGAAACGCAGAGTATCGACGGAAAACGAAAGCCGGTCGTTCGGATTGGCGGAATAATTGTCGAAATCATCTTTGCACGCGCTCCAAAAGATCGCGAGAAAGAATGCTCCGAAGAAAATAAATTTACGAGTGATTGACATATTCTTACAAACGGGATTTATTTGGTTTTATTTTTTTGTAAAGGAAAATATTTTTGATCGAAAACCGGGTTAGAATTAGGTTATTTTTAGGTCAATGCTACCCGCGCAAGCGGTCGTTTCGGCAGACACTTTCATACTCGCAAGCATTTTCCCAAAATCATTTTGCCATTTCAAAAATAAATTGTACTTTTGCAATTGAATTATTGGCATAAAAAAAGTATTATTTTGTGCCAAAAATACAAATAAAAATAGTATGCAATCAGCAAATAATCAAATAATTAAAAGGATTAAAAAGAGCAAGAGAGGAAAAATATTTTTCTTAAAAGATTTTGCTTTTTTAGGAACAGGGAATGCCATTCGTCATTCGTTGTCGCGCCTGTGTCAAGATGGGATGCTTATTCGCTTGTCTGCAGGTATTTATCTGTATCCAAAAATCAGCAAATTGATTGGCACAATCTATCCTTCCATTGAGGATATTGCCAAAGAAATTGCTAAAAGCGAACGAGCGCGACTTATTCCAACCGGATTGTATGCGCTGAATAAGTTGGGACTTTCTACACAAGTACCCATGCGCGTAGTTTTCTTGACCGATGGCACACCGCGAAATATAAAAATCGGTGGCAAAACAAGTATCGTATTCAAAAAAACAATTCCCAAATATTTGGCGTTGAAAGGTAAAATTACAACACTTGTGATTTTCGCATTGAAAGAAATTGGTAAAAATCAAGTTCAACCGGAAGAATTGGACAAAATCAAATCTTTTTTGATGCACGAAACCAAAGAAAATATCCTGCACGATTCATTGATTGCCCCGGAATGGATTGCTGAAATAATTTTAAAATTTACAGAAAATGAACAATTTAATCAAACTGTCGAACAAAGATAAAATCGACATATTCAATACCGTTGCTACTCTCAACCACATTTCAAAAGAAGCCGCTGAAAAAGATTGGTGGGTTACTGCCGTACTTCGTTCCCTGTTCGCATTGCCTTATGCCGAAAATATATCTTTTAAGGGAGGGACTTCGTTAAGTAAATGTTGGAATGTGATTGAGCGATTCAGCGAAGATGTTGATATTGCGATAAATAGAGAGTATTTTGGATTTCAAGGCGATACATTTACCATTAAGCAAATCAGTAAAAATCTGCGTAAAGCGGCTTGCAAATTTTGTCGGAACACCTTGCAGTACGATTTGGCAAATCAAATGATTGCGGACGGCATACCCGAGAATTTGTTTACTGTTACAATGAATATTACGGACATTACAACCGTTGACCCCGAAAAGATTTTTATAAATTATCAATCTTTTTTTGAGAACGAACAAATTGCCACCGAAGACGGTTATATTAAGCCGATAGTAATTCTCGAAGTCAATGGTCGCTCAATGAAAGAGCCGCTCGAAACGATAAATGTCAAGTCGTTGGTTGATGAAGTGCTTGCCGATAGAATGTTTGCCGACAAAGCATTCCCTGTTTCGACAGTTATACCCGAACGCACCTTTTTGGAGAAAGTTTGCCTCTTACACGAAGAATTTGCCAAAAAAGACCAAGAAAAAATCCGAGTAAACAGAATGAGCCGCCATATATATGACATTGCAAGAATGTTAGATACGCCAATAGCCGAAAAAGCATTGAACGACAACGAACTATACAAACATATCATCGCCCACCGCCGGATGTTTCAAGCAATGAAAGATTTCGATTATGACACATTGTTCCCTGATAAAATCAACATAATTCCGCCCAATAGCGTAATTGCCAAATGGGAAGACGATTACAAAAAAATGCAAGCAATGATGTACGGAGAATCGCCGTCGTTTAGCGTGATAATTGAAAAAATCACACTACTAAACAAACGGATAAATCAGATTGTATGGTAAAATCAGGCTTAAGGAAGGAGTTTTGGCTTGCAAAACCCAATTTTTCTCCCTACCTTTGCATCCATAATCTTTAGGGGTGCCCACAAGGGCTGAGATCATACCCTTTGAACCTGAAC
>JAISKG010000014.1 GCA_031261015.1 Dysgonamonadaceae bacterium
CAAAAAGGAATCATAAAATTCGTGGAATTTCACTTTCACAAAGGTAAAAACATTTGTGAAATTTTCCGGTATAATTTTCTTCACAAAAATTCAATAATTGCCGTTTTAAAATTCAACATTACCTTTACAAGTAATTTTTTAATTAATTGTTTTACAGATAATTAATAAAAAACATGTTGTAAAACATATTTCTTCATTGGATTCAATCGCAAAAAAAGAGTAAAATTCGCGAGTTAAAACAGGATTTTTCAGAATTTAAATCAGAATACGATGAAAAAAGCAATCCTTTTGTTAGTCTGTTTAGCTTTGTCGGAAGCTATTTTTGCGATTTATCCTTCCGTGCACAATTTTTCGAGGAAAGAATCGAATGCCGGAACTCAAAACTGGGACATCATCCAAACGGCCAATAATTGGATGTATTTTGCCAACAATAAAGGTTTGTTGGAATACGACGGCTATCATTGGAGCTTGTATCCGATCGCCAATTACACCAATGTGCGCTCCTTATTCTATAATCAAGGAGAGGAACGAATCTATGCGGGCGCATTTAACGAGTTCGGTTACTATCAGCGCGACGACCGCGGATTGCTGCGTTATCATTCGCTCTCGCAACTACTGGCGCCGGGCGACCGGAATTTCAACGAGATCTGGCGAATTCATCAAAACAGCGACCAGTTGTTTTTCCAGGGCGACCGGGAAATTTTCTGCATGAAAGACGAACAAATCAAAAAATTGAATTTTCCGCATAAGATCGAGCATTCAGGCATCGTCCACGATATTTTGATGATTGCGACAATGGAAGACGGAATCCTTACGCTGACCGGCGACCTGTTTATCGCTTTGCCCGGCGGCGATTTGCTGAAGCATAAAAAGGTATGCGCGATTTTGCCGGTCAATACGCAAGATATTCTGTTTGTGACGGCTTTGAACGGGATGTATATTTACAACGGTAGTCAAGTTATTCCTTATACAACGGATATTGACGCGTTTCTTTATGAAAATCAAGTGTTTTGCGCCGAATTGAGCGGCTCGCAGCTTGCGCTCGGGACAATTCGCAATGGCGTAGTAATCAAAGATTTGAAAACGAATCAAACGATTTATACTAATGTCGCTTCGGGATTGCAAAACAATACCGTATTGAGTTTGTATTTCGACCGGCAAGATAATTTGTGGCTGGGATTGGATAAAGGGATTGATTATGTGATGATTAATTCGTCGATTTATAATTTGTTCGGCAACGACCGGCTGTACGGCTCCGGCTATTGTTCGATCGTGAAAGGCGACAAATTGTATTTGGGAACAAATCAGGGTTTGTATGTCACGGCTTTCCCGATCCCGACTTCACCCGAACCGTTTAAAATTCAATTAGTTGATCACGTCATCGGTCAAGTCTGGAGTTTGACGGAGATCGACGAAACGCTTTTTTGCTGCACCGACCGGGGCGTATTTGTCGTCCAAAAAGATCATGCCGGGCAAATTCCAAAAATCGACGGGACTTGGAAAATCATTCCTTTACAGCGGCATCCGGGCTATTTGCTGGGATCGTCTTACGAAGGATTTTTTCTGTTGAAGAAAGACGGGAATCAATGGAAATTGGTAAACCGGGTGAGCGGTTTCAACGAGTCGGGCGGCATGTTTGAAGAAGATCGCGACGGGAATATCTGGTTCAGCCATTGGATTAAAGGAATTTCCCGATTAACGTTCAATCCGGAGATGACTCAGTTTACAGTCGAGGCCTTCGGCACGAACAAGGGACTTTACACCGATCACAACAACGTAATCAGTAAGATAAACGATGAGATTGTGATTTCGAGCGACGGTGGATTTTTCCGCTACGATGCGGAAAAAAATGCGCTGGTGCACGATTCGCGTTACGAAGACTTGTTCGGTATCCGGCCTTATTCGTTGCGTTTAACGCAGATGCCGTCGGGCGATATCTGGTGCGTTTCGCCGGATTATTGCGTAGTCGCCCACAAGCAGAAAGAGGGGACGTATGTTGTGGATAATACATCGTTTTTCTCGTCGTTGAAGAACAATTTGATCATCGGTTTTGAAAATTTCAATGTGGCGGACCGTATGCACATCATTGCCTCTACGGAAAACGGTTTTGCTTGGCTGAACAAGGATAAAGGGATGCAGAAAGACGTTAATTCGTTTTTCCAAGTGATGATCGAAAAAGTAATTTTGACAAATGAGAAAGATTCGACGGTGAGCGGTTTTTTGCCTGTTTCGGCCACGACGCCGGAATTTCGCTACAATCAAAATTCGATTCGCTTTGAGTTTGTCGCGCCGGAATTTCGGGATATGCACGCGGTAACTTACAGTTATCTGCTGGAGAATTACGACTCCGACTGGTCAAGTTATTCCGAAAGCAACACGAAAGAATATACCAAATTGCCTGAAGGGACTTATATTTTCCATGTGCGGGCTTTCAACTCGCTGGATTCGCAAACGGTGGAAACGGCTTATAAATTTACCATTTTGCCGCCTTGGTATAAAAGTATTGTATTCATTATTCTGTACTTTTTGATTTTGGTCGCTTGTATCGTATGGTTGTTTCGGTATTTGAAAAAACGATCGGAGGCGGGCGCACGGGAAATG
The DNA here is from genome assembly GCA_031261015.1 of Dysgonamonadaceae bacterium. Taxonomy (GTDB): domain Bacteria; phylum Bacteroidota; class Bacteroidia; order Bacteroidales; family Azobacteroidaceae; genus Azobacteroides. Next base: position 2,602 of record JAISKG010000014.1, read on the forward strand.
GCGATGCAAAAAGATAAGGAGATGCAAGCACAGAAAGAATTGTTCAAAGCCGACGCGAAGGAAAAAGAGAAGGAAATCGTGGCGTTGAAAAACCAGCGATTACAATATGAATTGCGACACAAATCGCAGGAATTGGCCAATTCGACGATGAATGTAATCCGTAAAAACGAAATTTTGCTCGAATTAAATTTCGACATTGAAAAAATGTACGAAGAAATCAAGAAGCCCGACACGACGAAAGCGGTGCAGGGTATCAAGAAGCGGCTTCAAAGCATGCAACAGGAAATCAAGCAGAACATCGAGCGCGACGACAACTGGAAGAAATTTGAGGAAAATTTCGATATGATTTACGAAAATTACCTCAAACGGCTGAAAGAGCAGTATTCATCGCTGTCGAAAAGCGATTTGAAATTATGCGCCTACCTGAAG
>JAISKG010000115.1 GCA_031261015.1 Dysgonamonadaceae bacterium
CTAACAATAAACAACTTACTTAAAACAACAAATTTTTTATGAAACAAAAAACATTTAAAAACCGAAGCAAGTTTAGAAACTTTCTCCTTTTCTCCTTCCTCCTTTTGCTTGGAGGCAACCTGCAAGCCCAGCCGCCGTTGAAGGCAGGCTTCATCAACAGCTTTGTGCTGCCGGGGCAAAAAGACACGATCAATGTAATTAAAAAAAGCGAATTAGGAACCTGTACCTCTTCGAGCATCGTCGTGACTGTCTTAAACACTACCGCCGCGCCGGGCACCCAAGCCCGTGGAACAGCCGCTTTATCGACCGATGGCAACAAAAATATCATTTATACGCCGAATGCCGGCTTCGTTGGACAAGACAGCGTGAAATATACGATCACCTGCGGCGTAAATGTATCCAATACCGGATTGATTTTAATTAATGTGACCGATAAACCCGATGTAATTAAGGACGAGGCTTGCGCCGTAACCCCGCCCTCCTTCGTATGGGGGATGCAGGAATTGGCCAGATCTACGGAAGACGTATCGGTTTATGTAACGCCTTTAGCCGGAGATGTGGATAATGACGGAAATGTAGAAATTATCAGCCGCCCTAGTGATGTCGGTTCTTTGGCGAATAACCACTTATATGTTTTTCAATATGATGAAACACGGATAGGAGCCGGGCTTAATCCTTTGTATGTGAAATACACTATTGCTCATCCTACAATAAGTACTCAAAGTGGAGAACCATACGTTCTGGCCAATGTGGACGGCGATGGCTATTCTTCTATCTTTTTGACCAGCCAGACTACCTCATTATCAGGCGCTGCCGATGCTCGTTATTTAATCAAATATAAATTCAATGGAACTGCATTCGTCGAAGCTTGGCGACGACAATACAGTACTACGGACTCATGGGCGGGCGGGCCTCCCTTGGTAGCCGACTTTATGGGTACCGGAAACGCGCAGGTAGCGGTTTATGACAAAATCTGGAATGCCAAAGACGGTACGTTGCTGGTGGACGGCGGATTTTTGGGACAAGCCGGATACAACTTCGGTCAGATTTCCCATTCCGGAGGAGGTTCAGGTTCAAATACAACTGATCGACCCGCTCTCGCATCGTGGGTAGCCGCCGATATAGACAACGACGGAATCTTGGAAATTGTTGCCGGAAATTGCGTTTATAAAGTCAATATCGCTAATCCTAATGCACAGGTTGCCGGTAATACTTATACTAAGATAACGACTGCTGCTGCCGGAATAGAGAATGGAACCGTATCGGTGGCCGATGTTGATTTGGATGGGTATTTGGATGTAGTCACTACTTTCCGAAATGCCGCTACAACTACCGGCGGAGCGATCGCCATTTACGATCCCCGCACAGGAGCTTTGAAATCGAATATCATTAGCGGATTAAAAGTACAAGGCACCGTGGTAGGCGGCGGCGGCCCTTCCGTTCCTTTCCTCGGAGATTTGAACAGTAGCGGAAAACCATTCATTACTTTTCTTGAAGCAAATAACATTCGTGCTTACAGTTACGATCCGGCAACTCAACAATTCGTTCCATTTTGGCAATTAGCTGTAAACGACCCATCTGCCGGAACAACTCTGTCTTTGTTTGATTTCAATCAAGATGGCCTCGCAGAATTGGTTTACCGCGACGAGAGAAATATTCGAATAATCAACGGCTCTTTGAAAAGCCACATCACCGGAAATGATACGATCGTCTATAATTTAGCGGTTGAAGGTCCCGTAGGATCGGGAACTGTCAACGAATATCCGATCGTAGTGGATGTGAACAACGATGGACAAGCGGAAATCGTTACTGCAGGAGCTACAACAAATGGTGGTTCAGTAGGTCCGCTTCGTATTTACGCCACCAACGATCCCAATTCTCCCTGGGCGCCCGCTCGCACCGTATGGAACAGCTTTTATTACAATCCGGTTTATATTAATGAAGACTTGACGGTTGTGCAACATCCGCTCAATCCGGCAACAAAATTTGTCGATAAAGACGGAAATTATCTTCGTCCGTTCAATAACTTTTTGCAACAAGCCACTCTCTTGAATGGCGAAGGCAAGATGTTGAGCTACGGTTCAGATTTAGCTTTCGATTTAAATGTCCCGATTATCTATTCCAATTATACCGGTTCGACCGTTGATGTTACTTTCAACATCGAGAATACGGGAGATGCCGATTTTTCAGGTACACTGGATATTAGCGCCTACGTGCTGCAAGCCGGAAATTTTACCAAAGTACAAACTTATGTCTTAAACATAACCATTCCGATCGGAACTTCTCTTCCGGTCAGTTACACAATCACCGGGTTACCTGCCGGAATTGATCCCGCAAACATCATGCAAATCCGTATCAACGAATCGGATGACAATTTCCTTGTGCCTGAATGTAACTATGCAGGGAATTTCAGTAAAGCTCTCTTCGGCGCGCCCGACTACGGACTTTGCCCCGGAACACACACCTTGTATTTCTATCCGCAAAACACTTCTTATGTTTATGTTTGGTATGATTCGGATCCGACACAAACGCCCAAGCCTGCTTCGATTGAAGTTGGCGATTCGCACGATTTTACGCAACTCGCCACTTCGTTGACCAAGAAATTTTTCGTTGAGGTCTATGACGGACCTTCGCTGATGGACGTTTACCCGGTTGTCACTTACCTCGTTCCGGATTCCTTAGTCTGGACGGGAACAACAAGCGCCGACTGGAACGACTATCGTAACTGGAATTATCCCAACAATCCGCAGCCGGCCATTACCGCTTATGATACGGTTAAATATCAGATCCCGGCAGAATGTACCAACGTGCTGATTCCAGCCTCCGCGCTGGTCTATCCCAATTTGAGCGTTTTCTCCAGCGAGATTCACCCTGCTGCCATCTGCAACAACATCCATTTCGCTTTCGGCGGAGAAGTGGCGCGTACCGATACGCTCCTCTACAATCAAGCATTTGTCGATTTAACATTGAATACGCATCAATATTACATGATTGCGCCTTCGTTGAAAAACATGTACACCGGCGACTATTACATCACGCAGCCCAATCCCTGGTTAGATGATCGTTTGTATGAACCGATGTTCTTCAACGTGCCAAACCCGCAAACGCTAAAAACGGCCGTTACCACCTGGACGGGAAGATTTAACAATCCGGATATTTTGCTGAATGCAGGACAAGGAATGGCCATCTGGTACAACAAATTGGATCAAGGATACACTTATCACAATCCCGTAACAACGCATTTCCCGAAAACGGATACGCAATATCGTTATTACAGCGAAGAAACGCAGGCTCCGACCCTTTGGGGCAGTTACATGGATCGCAATGAAAGTCATCGTTTTATCTACGAACCGCTGGCAACTAACGGCTTAGTTCCGCTTTCGCTGGGAAATCAAACCATTTCTGCCGACGGAACACCGGCATTAATCGGAAATCCATTTATGGCTCACTTGAATTTAGATCCGTTCTTGACGGCAAACAGTACAGAAATCTACGCCGGATACAAACTCGCTTCGGGAGTAGCTTCCGTGGATGGTAAAATGAATAATTTCGTGTCTTATCAACGGGTAGGTGAAACTTGGTTTACGACCGATCCGAATCTAAGCGGCGCTGTGGTGAATTTGACTTCCGCTCCGACAATCGCTCCAATGCAATCGTTTATTGTCATTGCAAAGAAAGCAAACCCGCAAATCAAGGCGCCGGTTACAACAATGACCAC
>JAISKG010000248.1 GCA_031261015.1 Dysgonamonadaceae bacterium
TAATTTTTAATTTTCAACTTTCAATTTTCAACTCTCAATTCTTGTAATGGTATTCGTAGCCCTCAACCGCCTGCTTCACTCCATTTTCGATAGAATATATTTCGCGCAGGCGGCCGAAAATATCGTAATCGTAGTAGATTGTGTGACCGCGAGGGTCGGTGATGCTGGTGGCACCGATTAAGGGATCGTAGGTATAGGTGGTCACTTCTGCATTGGGTAAATTATTTCGTAGCCGGACTCCTAAAGCATTAATTGTAGCATCCGACGGAGAGGAAGCTTTGGACAACGTATTCAGTTGCTCGCTTGATATGGCATTTTGAACTTGCTCATAGGTCGCATTTTTAACCTCAATGACCGGATAAGTTAAATTGTAACTCCAGAGATAAACGGCTGAAATGGCTTCATCTTGCGTAATATACGCAGGATTTCCGGCCGAATCGTAATTATGGTATTGCAACCGTTGCTCTTCCGGATTGCTTTTTTGCTTGTAACTAATTCTGTAAGGCAATAGTTGGTTTGAAAAGGAAGCAAAAGTCGTTTTTTTGCTTTCACTTAACTGGTCATTCACGAATTTACTTTGTTCCACGGGCAAATTCATTAATGATCGCTCTTGCATTAACAAACTGAATGGGTCGGTCAACATGGTCGGATAAGTAGTTTTATATTCTATCTTCGCGCCTTGGCTGGTGGTTATTGTACTATTTTTCACCATATAATTGATAATGTCGTGACCATAACTGATAGACTGAACGATACTGTCCCGCATTTGATCAAAATAATTAGTAATTGTTTCTTGAAGCAACCAAGAAGATTCACTGGGCAGAAAATAGTTTTTGGCAATCATACAGTAACTCCATTCATAATGATTTTCAGCGCCAAAAGGGAGTATTCCTTTCCATATTAATTCTTCTATTTTTCTAAACAGATCTGCATTGGAGTAATAAGCATAAGCGCACAATCCAAAGCCTTCCGTCGTCAACGCATTTACATACGAATAAGCATAAGTCTTTTTTTCAACCAAAAACTTATTACGATCAAATTTTTCCACTTTTTTCAAAAAACCATTTTGCAGCCAAATAATAGCGGGTTGTCCCGGACATACATTTTGGGTAGCGGTAAAAAACCGATTGCCTAACTTTCCATAGTTATATAGATGCGCCGGAGGTAGTATTGTGTAATCATAATGGGGATATGTTTTGTCATTTTCGTTAGTAAAAGTATAAACTGTTCGATCTTGTCCTACCGTATCTCCTACTATTTCTTCTACCGTAGAATAGCCTATCGGCGAACCGGATAATTGAGGCGTTAAATCGACAAAAGGCATAGAGGTAACCAATAAATAGTCGGACCTACCCATGTTTGGGTATTCTCCACGAAAACCGGAGGCCGGACCTAAAAAATCTTGTGTATAGGTGGTATGGTGTAGAGGGGGGATAAACAATATCCCTGAAGACTTACCATTGTTTTGGTAATTGAATTTCTTAACCAATGCTTGTTGATTCGGGATACTGTCTTGAATTTCTTTGACTCGGAGTCCTCCTCCATAAACGATCTTATTTTCTTTCATTTGACCTACCGATACTTCCACATAATAACGGACAAGCTTATAATTACAACAAGTCATATCTGTATAGCTATTCGGTGTATCATTTGATTCTACACATCGGCTGCTCTCAATGTAAGGATAAGTGGGATATTCGACATCCATCTGGAAACGATATTTGCCGGGCGGAACATATTTGCGGATGCGCGTCGCATCATTCGTCGGTTCGTACGACGTTGCCATTGGCGGTCGCCGATAATCAGGTAAAGGAATATTTATTACCTCTGAGGAACCCTCTCTAATTAAAGATAAGGTACCGAAATTAAGGCCACCCACGAAATAAATAGGCTGTGTAGGATTACGACATTCCAGTATATGCTTCATATTTACATCAATGTTAAGCCAAGTGGAATCTTGTAGTTCGAAAGTGATATTCTCTACAGAAACCGTTTCAAAAGAAGTATCGGTTTCATTTTTTCTTTCGTGGAAAGTCAACAGGGATGCTTTGTTTATGATTTGTTGGTAATTGGATGCTGCATAAAAAGGGTTATTAAAATCATGAGGTTCGTATTCAAACCGGCTGCTCCCTCCCGTAGGATAAGTGATGGATTCTAAAATGCCATGCTTCATACAAGCTATATCGGGACTGCGATCCCGTCCGTTAAACAAAAAGTTGCCATCGAGAATTAATGGCTCCGGAGCAATCAAGGCAGGAATCAACGTTCCTTCCGGTTCGTTTGATTGCACGGTATTCCATTCTTTAGGAGCTTTCGACCGGTTATAAAATCCCCAAAAATCAATTTGGCGAGAGTTTTTACGCGGTAATTCTCCTTGATTATATTGAAAATGATATGGATTCAAAGACTGACTTCCATGGATTTCCGTAAGGCGATCCAACAGCAAGCGGCAGGTTAGGTAGCTACTGGTATCTCCCATGTATTGATAGCCGAAATGAAAGAACTTAATGCACTTTTGGTTCTTATTATAGATGATTAAATCATCTAATTTGGAAAGAATTTGATCGGGATGATACGGATCGATATAGGACATATTTTTCCCATCTAAATCAACTCTCTCGGATGTGGCAAAATCAATATGGCCATTTTTAAATAGAACTTTAGTTAATACGGATTGCCTCATGATGTTCGATGAATAATTTATATTATAATATGCTGCTTGAGGAGGAGATGGTTCTCTACGCCTTGCTACAAGTACTCTTTTTTCTTCTATGGCATTAACTGGGGTAGTAAACCATTCACTTTTGTATTGAAACTCTATTTTGTCGTGATTGGGGGCTACAATAGAATCTAAGTACCAAGCTGTTGTAGTTTGATACTGCTCATAGTACATGTTGGCTAAACTGTATTTTTCTATGAATTCAGGACCTCTTACTCCTTGTCCTTCCATAGATAAAGGTAAAAAACTCACCGAAGTAACATCTCTGCTTGTTTCCGATCCTCCAAAATAATAGCGGAACCCGAATCCATCTGTGGCAATCCAGCTATCTTCTTCAAAATTATATCTTATATCTATATATTCTTTGCGGACTTTCATTACCGGTTTTGAGTTTTGTTTGAGAAAAAAGAAACTGCCGGCATGCTGTCCGAAATTAAAGCTAAATAAATCAGGTTCTTTGTCAATGTCGGCCCCATAGCCATTACTTGCCGAATCAAAAGGATTTTTAACAGATTTACCTGCTACTAAAGGAAATCTACTACGGTCATTACATAGCTCCTCCAATTTATAATCATAAAAATATCCTATAGAAATACGAGTATTTAAATCATTATTATCTGCCACGGTTCGAGTAATACAGCCTCCGGCATTGAGCGACCATCCTAAGCCCACCCAGCTGGCCTCTTGTGCTACTTTAATGCCGGAAGCATTATAAGCCAAAGAGATAGGGAATTTCATACCATCCAATTCAATTTCATACAAGGGAATGTTGATATCGGCCATTCCTGTATAATAGCTTACGGGAATATTTCCAAATTGCCCGAGGGCCGCAGCATTTGGCGTTGGTGGCAACATATTCGGCCACGTAACTTTGTAATCATCTCCGGTTACACCGATTCGCAATTGTGTAGAATCAGACGGAGTTTCGTCGTCTTGCGCTTTCAGAACAGAATAAAAGGTTCCCACTGTCGCAAATAATAATGTAAATAGTAATTTCTTGTATCGCATAGTTTTAAATTTTAGAATGATCCTTATTAATAAAAATAGCGCGGAATTAACCTGTCTGAATCTCAGGTTTCCACGCCTATTGTATCTAACAAGTCATTCCACGCCGTATATACGGCGTTTTACTAACTTATTCTTGATACAATAACTCGTTTTACGAGTCAAAAGGTGGAAAATGAGATTCAAGAACAAACAGCAAATCGCTATTTTATATGTCTTATTTTGTGCTAATTAGCACTGTTTTCTTACTCTATGTCATAAAAATTTGAGTTTAAAATTCGGAAACAAAGGTATCAAAAGTTTGCATATTTCAAAAATATGTACAAAAAAATAGACAGAATTTACAAAATCATTTTAATCGTCCCGTCCGAATTATATTCCAATTCCACGACTTTCAAGCTCCGCAACCAAGTTATACCTCCCGAAGGAACCGAATCATGATGAAACAAATACCATTTTCCTTTAAATTCTACAATGGCATGATGCGTTGTCCAACCGATTACGGGTGTGAGGATTACGCCTTGATAAACGAACGGCCCGTATGGATTATCGCCGATCGCGTAACAAAGCAAATGCGTGTCGCCGGTAGAATAGGAAAAATAATATTTGCCGTTGTATTTGTGAATCCATGACGCCTCAAAAAAGCGGCGTTCGCCGTCGCCGGCAGTCAAAGCTTTGCCGTTTTTGTCGAGGATAACGACCGGGCGCGATTCTTCGGCAAATTGAAGCATGTCGTCACTCAATTTGACTACGCGCGAAGGAATCGCCGGTTCGTCATCGGCGGGGAAAGCAGCGCATTCCAAGGCTTTATTGTTGCGATAATGTTGTAATTGTCCTCCCCATAAACCGCCGAAATACATGAAATATTCGCCGTTTTCTTCCAGAATGCAAGGATCGATGCTGTAACTTCCGCGAATCGGATCGGGCTGAGGAATGAAGGGGCCTTCGGGCTTATTGCTGATTGCCACGCCGATATGAAAAACATCATTTTTATCTTTCAACGGGAAATAAAGGTAATATTTTCCGTTTTTGTGCGCCACGTCACAATCCCACAATTGCCGTCCCGCCCAGGGAATATCTTTTACGTCCAAAATGACGCCGTGGTCGGTCGCTTCGCCGTTTTCCACGTCTTCCATCGAAAAAACATGGTAATCTTTCATATCGAAATGATCGCCGTTGTCGTTTTCGGGAATGCCGCTTTCTCGGTCGTGCGAGGGATAAATATACAATTTACCATTAAAAACATGCACAGCCGGATCGGCCATATAATCGTTCGGAACTAAATACTTTGGAGTTTTCATTTTTTTATTTTTATTTTTAACCACAGAGTACACAAAGAACACAGAGTGAAAAATTTCTTCGTGATCTCTGTGTACTCTGTGGTTAATTTCTCTTTATTGTTTCTTCAATAATTTCATTTACAATGGGTTTAGCTCGATATTCTCGATCGAAAAGCAGCGGATAATCGGTGCGTCCGGGAATCGGCCAGTTGTTTTTCCAAGAATCGCGGTCGCTCACGCCCCACATGGTTACGCGACTGATTTTGTCGTGATGTTTCAGGAACAATTTGAAAAAATCGTTCAGGCGGTTGCTCCATGCGATATAAACGGAATCGGGCAAACCGGCGGCATAGGGGTTCATTTCTTGGCGATACTCATAAGTATCTGAGATATTGGCTCCGACATCTTTTTTCGGATTAGGCAATACGCCCAAATCCAACTCCGTAATCATCACTTTGACGCCGGGTACGGAAAAGGTCAGCAAACTTTTCTCAAATTCATCGATAGGCGGAAAATCCATGCTCAAGTGTGCTTGCATACCGACGCCATCAATACGCAATCCTTTTTCCTGCAAAGATTTAACCAAACGAATCACCGTGTTGCGCTTGCCTTCGTTGGCCATCGAATAATCGTTATAATACAATTCGGCGCCGGGATCGGCTTCGTGCGCAAACTGGAAAGCTAAGGGGATAAAATCCTCGCCGATAATCCGATAGAATTTGCTTTCGCGCCACGAACCATCGTCCATAATCGCTTCATTGACAACATCCCAACTTTTGATTTTCCCTTTATAACGGCCAACAACCGTAGAAATATGATTTTTCATGCGCTCGATTAACACTTCACGGGAAACATCCTTGCCTTCTTTATCGATAAAAAACCATTCGGGCGCCTGCGAATGCCAGATCAAGCAATGTCCGGTCATGAATAATTTATTTTTCAATCCGAAATCGACGAATTGATCAGCTTCATCAAAGAAAAACCGGCCTTCTTCGGGCTGCAAGTACATGCTTTTCATGCAATTTTCGGGCGTAATCGCATTGAATTGTTCGCGAATAACGGCGACTCCTTGCGTATCGGCTCCCGAACTTTGCTCCACGTTGACAGCCGTTCCGATCAGGAATTTATCTTTGAAAGCTTCTTTCAAAGCAGTTCTTTTCTCCGGCACATTGCTGAAAAAACAGGCCGTCAAAGAAAAACAGATAGCGCTAAAGAGAATTATCTTTTTCATTACTTTACTCAATTTTTATCTATACAAGGCAATTATTATTCAATAATTTCTACTAACCCTTTAATTTTCAATTTTCCCACTTCTCTCCTCAATTTCCTTATTTATATCGTCGATCAATTGATCGTCCAATTCATACTTTGAAATGATAAATATCGCCAGCACAAGCAATAAAGCGGGAATAATAGTCATGAGCCACAAAATTCCCTGCTGCGTAAAAGCCGTTTGCTCCGGCAAATCTTTGTTGAATCCTACGATGGCGAGCACGAGCAAGGGCACCGCACCGCCCAAAGCAAAACCTGCCTTGAAGAAAATACCCGTCAACGCATTGACTACTCCGGAGATACGTTTGCCGGTTTTCCATTCGCCGTAGGAAATGACTTCGGGAACCAAAGCCCACATATAACCCGTCGCTACTATAACTCCGGTCGATTTAATAAATTGCGCCGTGTAGATCAGCCAGATTTGACTTTTCAGTGCAGGTACAATGGTAATCACGTACAACATGGCCATTCCGATAATCGCCACCACCAGAAACGTATAAAACATTTGCCGTTTTCCGATGGCTTTTTTAATGGCGGGCACAAGCGGCAGGAAAATAAACGCGGGAATCGAACCCAAACCATTGAACCAAGGCACAATATCATCCCGTCCGATGTTGTAACCGATGTAATAGGAAGAAGCAGTATTGCCGATCGCCATCATGGCAAAAGCCGTGATAAAGAAAAACGCCAGTATGCGCAAAGGACGATTGTGCACAAATTCGCGGAACAAATCGGCGTAATGCACCGTGTCGGTCTTGTCGGATTCCATTACCACGCGCTCTTTGGTTTGCGTGAAGCAGAAAACGAGCAGGATAAGCCCTACGATGGAAAAAATCAGGAAAACGGTAAACCACGCGTTGGCGGCCGTCGGCTGTTTCCAATCGTGATTGGGCGCAATGTATTGGATGCAGGCCGGAACGCCAAACTGCACAATAAAACCGCCGATATTGGCCATAAACATGCGAACGGAAGTCAGTTTTGTGATTTCATCGGTGTCGCGAGTAAGCGAAGCGTTCAATGCGCCATAAGGCACATTAACCAAAGTGTAACAAATAGATAAACCGACGTAGGTAATATACGCATACAAAAGCGAGCCGGAAAATCCGTTCCAAAAACACAGAATCGCGAAGCCCGTCAACGGAATGCCGCCAAGGATTAAGTAGGAACGATATTTGCCCAACTTCGGATTGCGCTTATCGACAAATGCACCGACAAACGGATCCCAAGCCACATCCACCAGCCTCACAATCAAGAACATCACCGCCGCCGCCGCCGGATTCAATCCGAAAACATTGGTATAAAAAATGGCCAGATAAGCCGAAACCGTTTGATAGATAAGATTTTGTGCGAGGTCGCCCGAACCGAAACCGATTCGTTGCAACCACGATAATTTGTAAAAGCCTTTCGTATTTGTGGTGTTATTCATACAGGTATTTTTATTTAATTGTTTCAATTTGAATTGTTTTTTCCGTTTGGAAGGGCGATGCGGGCAAACCTGCGAGGTTGTACAAATCCGCATTTCCCGGATTATCGGCCCAAGCATAACGGGCAGTAACCGGATGAGTAATCGAATCGTTCCAAACCACAATCCGGTTATTTTCAATTTTCGCTTGCGCCCAAACATATTTATCGTCGGCGCCGGCAATAGCGAAAGCGTGATTTTGTCCGTCGTTTTTAAACATTAAGCCGCTGCCAATGTGTGCAAAAGAAAGAACAATTTTGTTTCCTTCAATTTTCATGGATTCGTAAATTGGACCGGAATAGACGACGTTATTTTCTCCGTAGGCAATTTTTTCGGCAGCCAATGCCAAGCGTTTACCGGCGTCTTTTTTGTTCAAAGGATGAATATCGTTCCATTCGCCGATGTCGATGGTTACGGCCATGCCGGTATTAGGTAAGGCAAGCGTTTTCAGCTGGCTTTCGCGCAGTTCCGCCCAATGGCTTTCCGTCGGATAATCGTAGGATTTCATGAAATTGGCTAATTGCACGAAGAGAAAAGGGAAATCGCCTTGTTGCCATTGCTTGCGCCAATCGCGAATCAATGTAACAAACAAGTCTTTATATTCCGTTGGATTCCATGTATTCGACTCGCCTTGGTACCAAATCACGCCTTTAATCGAATAGTTGAACAAAGGAGCTAGCATTGCATTGTATAAACCCGCTGGTTTCCAACGAATGAAAGTTTCGCCTTGCAAAGGCGGCATCTGCGCGCCCCATTGATAGTTCCATTCGCCACTCAAATCAACCGATTGATTGTGAAATTCCAAGCCATAAAATTTGCCTTCGACGAAACCGCCTCGCCCCGATTCGCTAATAACGCGAACCACGAGCGTATTTTCGCCGGATTTCAAAATTCCGGCCGGTAAATCGTAACGACGCGGCGGATATTGATAGCTCGTTGAGCCGACAAATTGACCGTTCAGATAAACGGAATCGGCATCGACAATTGCTCCCAAAATCAGTTTGGCCGGTTGATTCATCAAAGAATCCGGCAAATAGAAGGTTTTTTGAAACCAAAGCGCTCCGTTTTCCGGTTGGCCGTTCGTCGGCGTCCAATAGCCCGGAACGTTTATTTCCATCCAATGGTCTGCATTCATTTTCTGATCTTTCCGGTACAATTCCTCGTACCACGCACGGATTCGTTTTTGATCGGAAGTGATAATCTCGTCGATCAATCGATCGTCTTTGAAGCGTTGCAATTCGCTGTAATACTGCGGATAATCTTTCAGTGACTCTTCACCGATCCACGCTTCGACTGGAGAACCACCCAAGGCATTATTAATCAATCCGATGGGCACATGATATTTTTCGTACAATTCCAAAGCAAAGAAATAAGCGGCCGCTGAAAAATCCTTGACCGTCACCGGAGTAGCCGCCGCCCAATGTCCAGAGGCAAAATCGTTTTGCGGCTCGTGAAAATTGTAAATCTGCGGAACCAAAAACTGCCGGATTTGCGGATTGGCCGGAATTTGTTTGTACAACGACATTACGCGGCTAATGGGCAATTCCATGTTGGATTGGCCGGAGCAAACCCACACATCGCCAAACGCCACATCGTTGAATTCTTTTTCATTGATTTTCAACGTATAACCTGTTCCGGCCGGCTGCGCCGGGAGGGTAATTTTCCAATTACCCTCTTTGTCTGCTTTTGTCTGATAGATTCGATAGGATTGATCGAGGAGTTGCACTTGGATGGCTTCGCCGGCATCAGCCCAACCCCAAACCGAAATCGGCCGGTCGCGTTGGAGGATCATTCCGTCGCCGAACAATTGCGGCAAACGGATTTTCGCGGATGCGGCAATGCTAATCATGCAAACACAAGCCAATAATACGAATCGTTTCATCATTATTTACTGTGAGAAATCAGTTGATCGGCCGGTTTGCCCGTCATTCCTTCGAGGAAATTTTTGTACGCCATTTTCCGGTTGTATTTCGCATCCCACAAGCAGGGGGCGTCGTCTTTCAACCAATTGGCATGCTCGTCGGCATTATCGGAAACACACCAGACGGTGATTCCGTATTGTTGAGCGGCCGGAATGATTTCCCTGTACAATTTGGCAACTTGGTAATACATGTCCGCTTGTTCCTGCAAGCGAGCCGGATCGGGCGAAACTGTATTCACTTTAATATCCAATTCCGAAATTTTAATTTGCTTGCCGGTAGCAGCTAACAAACGGAAACTTTCGGCGATATTTTCCAAATCGCTGTTGTACGCGATGTGCATTTGTGTTCCGATGCCATCGACCCGTTGGCCTTTGCTTTCGATGTATTGTACAAATTCAATCAGTTTCCGGCATTTATTCAAATTAGATTCCAAATTGTAATCGTTGATAAACAAAATATCATCGGAATTACCGGCTTCGCGCGCCAATCTGAAAGCGGTCACCAAATAATCCTCGCCCAAAAAGTCTTGCCAATGGAAAATATCGCCGTCGTCGCCTTTTCCGTTGCCGTGGCGGAGGCCGGTGCCGGCGTCATTGACCGGTTCGTTCACCACATCCCAGGCATGCACGCGATTTTTGTAATGTCCCACCATATTTTCAATCCAATATGCAAAAGCGTCCCCGATAATCTGTTTCTTCTCGGCATCCGTTTTTTCGACGGCGGTAGGATCGGTGTTGACCGAAGCCGGCACTATGTCGAGGTGATCCACGTCGATGTAATACGTCACTTCCGGCAGATAACCCAAGTCGAAATTGAGTTGCAATTCGTCGGAGTTAACGGTAATATTGAAACGGATTTGTTTCCAATTGGTTCCGGTGCTGAAACTTTCTCCCGCCGTTCCGGTTCCATAATCCAAATACGGATATAGGTTGGAACTTCCTTTTTCAAATGAAATACGGCCTTTTCCGGTTTTATCGGAACGAATGAAGAAAGACACAGTGTATTCTTCGCCGTTTCCCACTACGACTACCGGCGAGCGAAGTTGCAAATTGTAAGCTTGCGAAGAAGAAGTATTGGAAATCATCCGCAAGGCTTTCCCGCCGAGAATTCCTTCGTCATTGACGATCGTAATTCCGGCTCCCGGATTCAGACGTTGCCAATCGGTGAACGAGTCGTCTTTCAAACCTGATAAATCCAATAAATTGTCGGCCGACAAATCTTGAGGCGTGAATTGGTCGGGCACGATCAAACTGCGCAAATATTCGCCGTTCTGATTTTGATGCCAGCCCAGAGCGTGACCGAACAAGCCGATATTCTGCGGCAAACGTTCGATAAACTGATCGACGGCGGCGTAACGCAATTGTCCGTCGTTGCCGACCATTGGGCCGTGCTTCATGTGGTAGCCGACCGTCACAACATTGAAATTTTCATTGACGCGATCGGCCAGATTTCCACCTTTCATGTACAATTCCATATCTACTCCGATTCCCATTTGAAATTGCATATATTCTTTCAACGGGCCTAAGGCTGCCAGCAATTCGTCTGCCGTCAACGGAATTTCGGATTCGCTGATGGGGTCGCCGTAAGGATCGTTTTTCCAATCCATTTTTTCTTCGTAACAAGACGACAAAGTCAGCGCGCTTATTACAATTATTGCCAAAATACTATTTTTAATGTTTTTCATATTCCTGATTATTAGTAGATTATTCTTCCGTTTCATCTTCAAAATCGCTGTAAGTCGGCGTGTCGAGCGGCACGATGCGTAAGTTATCGAAATAAATGACTACATCGGTTGCTTCCGCTTCAATATCGTTGTACTTGTCATTATCCAACCACGGTCCCCATTGATTGTACTTGTCGGAAACCGCCACTTGCACTTGCGCCAAAATATCGGCAAAAGTAGCGTTTTTAAAATCCGAACTTTCGCTGAACGGAATGGTGACTGTGTACCAGCAGCCGGGATTTTCAAACGGAATGCGTTTGCCGAACGATTCCCAAGGCGCGTAGAACATGCAATAACGATCGGCTCCCCAACCGTCGGCAATGACCATGCGGATGTAACCCGAATTCCAAATCCCTTCTACAAAAATATCCATTTGGACGGCCACTTCGGAAGAAGGAGTGTTCAGCGGAATCAACGGAGTTAACTGTTCCGTCCACATATTTTGCTTCATCCAGTAATAAGCGGCTTTCGGAGCATCGGCCGGAACAGTATGATCCGGAGTATTCAACGAACGGTATTTTCCTTGCGATTTCGGCAAATTTCCGCTGCCGGTAGGAATCACAGCTGATAAATCGCCGGAAACATCGCCGCCGCTCCAACTGTAATTGTTCACGTCATCGAAATTATGGACAACTCCTTTTTGGAAATTGAAATACGCGGGAGAATAGGCGCCGCCGTTGGCTCCCAGAATCAGAATCGAGCCGCCGTCTTCAGATACACCTGCAGGAACGGTCACCGTGCACCATTTTCCGTCTTCTTCATCAAAAAGAATATTTTCGGTTATTTCAATTTCTCCGGGGAAAATGATTTTCGTGATTTCCGCTAATCCCGTTCCGTAAAGCGTAATTTCTTCGCCGGCTTTCGGTAATGTATGTGAAATGCGAGTAATGGACGGAGCCGCTGCGCGGATTTCAAACTCGTATTTGTAAGTCAAGCTCGATTTTTTCAAGATAATTGTGTTCTTAACGTCGGCAGGGGCGTCGGCCGTCGGAGCCGTACTCGGAACGCGAACGATCATCGAGTTGTCGCTCATCAACGTAGGATTGATGTACGTGCTCGTGCCGTTGATCAAAACTTCTTTCACGCCGTAGAAACCGCTTCCTTCCAAGCGAATCAACTGTCCCAGACGAGCAAAGGGCACGGTGCGGTCGAGAACATTGTTTTTGCCGTCCTGCAAATGCACGGTCGTAATTTCCACCGGATTGTTGTTGTTGGAATAGGGCGAATTTTCTTCTTCTTTACAGGAAAAGAAATTCAACGAGCAAGCCAGTGCGATTAAGAATATATTTACTTTATTTTTCATATTCATTCGTGTTTAATTAGTCAAAATAAATCAGTGATTTTTTCTTCGGTAAATGTGTAGGGAACCGGTTCTTTGTCCTTGCTCAATAATGGATTTTTGGAAATTTCCGATTCGGGAATGGGCAACAGCAATTTATCAGGCGTCGCTTTCACTACATCGTGCGAGGGTGCATTGTCGAGTTTTTCTACTGTATTGGCGATCGGATCGAAATTGTAGATCGTTTCGCGTTCCTGATCGTTGAGGTAATTCAATACTTCCTGCTGTTGATAGTAGGAACGGCGAACCAGATCGTACCAGTATTGGCCTTCCATCGCCAGTTCCGCACGGCGTTCGTATTGAATATCCTTGTAAGTGATGGCGGTGACGGCCGGCAGATCTTTTGTCCGTGTGCGCACCATATTGAAATATTCCAAGGCTTGGGGATCGGAAGTCGAAGTATTGTTTCCCAAAACGGCTTCCGTATAAATCAAATAAACTTCCGCCAGACGGAGCATGTAGGTATTGAGCGCCGAACCCATAAACGATACTTTGCCGTCGTTGTCTTTGGCCGAACCCACTACACCTTTTTTGATATTTGCCATATTGTGATCCGGGTTGTCGGCCGTAAATCCGCCGTTAGCAATATCAATTTCGGGATAAAAATCGCCTTTACCCATCCAGGTAGCTTTCCGGCGCACCTGATCGCGTTTATCGTAGAAATTGATCATTTCATACGAAGCAATAGCATACGATCCCCAACCGTCGGTAAAACCGGTAATTTTCGGGGAATACGCGAAATAAGCTTGTTGCGTGTTTTTTACGCCGTACTCGCCGTTGGCAATCCATTGCAAAGCAAACAAGGATTCGGAATTGTTATTGTTGGCAACTTTGAATAAATCGGCGTAGTTATCCATCAATTTGTAAGCATCGCTTTCGCAAACGATTTTCGCCGCTTTGGCTGCCAAGTCCAAGTATTCCTGCGAACGGCGGCCGCTGTTGACGCCTTCTCCTTTCAAGCCGGCCATCGACAAATACAAGCGCGACAACATTCCGAAGGCGGAATAACGCGTTACGCGCCACGATGCCGTCGTTTCCGGCAAATATTTGGCTGCAAATTCCAGGTCGCGGATCGCAAATTCCATCACATCCAAACGTGGATTTTTCGGAACTACATAATTATCAATCAATTTGGTTTGATCTTCGTAAATAATCACATCGCCCCAAGTCGAAGCCAAGTACCAATAAGCGGTTCCGCGCATGAAGCGAGCTTCGGCTATGGCGGCGTTTTTCTGTTCTTCGGTCACGTTTGTAGCGCGGTTGCGAATATTATTGATCACATTATCCGATTGGGAAACAACATTATAGAAAGATTGCCAGGCCATAACCAGCGAACCGGTCAATTGCGTTTCGGTAAACGTGACGTAAGCGGTAATATAATCGTTTTCCTTATCGGAATAAGGGCAAAAAAGATTGTTGCCTCGCCCGTCGCCTAAACCGTAGAAAAATTTATCGTTGAAATCAAACCATACCAAGTTGTACAGAGGGCCGGTGGCCGCCTGCAAATCTCCAGGCGACTGGTAGAAATTATCCGATGTATCGCGATCTTTCGGCGCATAGTCCAAGAAATCGTCGCAAGCATTGAAAGTCAGTACAGCAAGCAAAGCGAATACTGTAAAAATTAATTTATTGATTGTTTTCATATTCATATCCAATTTAAAAAGTAACATTAATACCGGCCGTATAAATTTTCGGGGAAGGATACCGGGCGTTGTCGATACCGGTCAGGAGCGCATCTTGGTTGATCGAGCCGATTTCGGGATCGTATCCTTTGTATTTTGTCCATGTATAAACATTTTGCAGATTGGCGTAAACGCGCACGTTTTCGATGGAGATTTTCTTCACCCAAGCCTTGGGCAGCGTGTAGCCCAGCGAAATGTTTTGCAGACGCAAGTAAGACCCGTCTTCCACAAAGCGATCGGAAACGCGGTAGTTGCCGTTGGTGTCCGAAGAAGTCATGCGAGGCATCAGCGGAGAGCCGCCGACAACCTGCGCCGACTTGAAATCGTCGCCTTCGATGCGAGCAAATTCGGTTGCGCGAATACTCAAGGTGGAACCTTGGCTCGGATCATCGGTCCAGCGGCGGATCCAGTTGAATACATCGTTGCCGTAAGATCCGTTGAAATAAATATTTAAATCGAAACTTTTGTACGAAAACGTGTTGCCGATGCCGTAAGTGAATTTCGGCTCGGGATTACCGATGTAGGTGCGGTCGTTTTCGTCGATCACGCCGTCGGGAACACCGTCGGGACCGCTGATGTCGGCAAACATGTAATCGCCGATCCAAACGCCGTTTGTACCAATGGAAATATCTCTCGGACGGGGCGTTTCATGCACTACGCCATTGGCATCCTTGTAATAAAAATCGGTAGCCGAATCGAAACGGCCGATGACTTTATATCCGTAGAACTGACCGATCGGCTGGCCTACGGTCGTGAGTGTAATATCGGATGCCTCAGCGCCTTTCGCTATTTTCTTAAAGAAAAAGCTGTTTTCGGAATCAAGCGACAACACTTTGTTGCGATTCAACGAAAAGACCACATTCGAGTTCCACGAAAAATTTTTCGTTTCGATATTGCGTGTATTTACCGAGATTTCAAAGCCTTTGTTTTCCAGCGAACCGATATTTTGCCAGGGACCGGTTTGGTAACGGTAATCATCATCGGGAGATTGCGATGTTCCTAAAAAGGAGGGAAATTGCGGTTGCAACAGCAAATTATCCGTTTTCTTGTAATATACGTCCATTACTACTTCGATGCGGTTGCCAAGGAATCCGGCATCCAAACCGAGATTGGTTGCATCGGTCGTTTCCCATTTCAAATTGGGATTGGCCGTATTGGCCGCCACTAATCCGGTTCCGCCGGGAGTAGCGATGGCTCGCAGCACAGAAGTATAAGCATAAGGCGCAGTGTTGGAATTACCCACTTTTCCCCAGCCCAGACGAAGTTTGAGATTGCTGATTTCTTCCGTATTTTTCATAAATTCTTCGCCCGAAATGCGCCAAGCCAAAGCGACCGAGGGAAATGTGCTCCAGCGATGACCTCTTGCAAACGACGAAGAACCGTCGCGACGAAGCGTAGTTGTGAGTAAATAACGATCGTCATACGAATAAAACAAGCGTCCGAAGAACGACGACATTTGATTGCCGCCACTGCTTCCCATATTCTTGGCCGAACTCGGATCGCCCGTATCCAAATCGGGAGCGTAATTAGTCAGCATTCCGTTGCGATAACCATACAGGTATTCCCAGGAGGAAGATTGCAATTCCTGTCCCAACATCACATTGACGGAATGGACTTTTTCAAATGTCCGGTTGAAATTTAATAAATTGCGATACGCCCAATACACATTGAATGATTTAGAGCGTTCGGATTCGCGTACCTCATTCACCAAGGCTCCGAATTGATATG
The DNA here is from genome assembly GCA_031261015.1 of Dysgonamonadaceae bacterium. GTDB lineage: Bacteria > Bacteroidota > Bacteroidia > Bacteroidales > Azobacteroidaceae > Azobacteroides. Next base: position 16,133 of record JAISKG010000248.1, read on the forward strand.
AAGGCGTGAAACGATAGACATTGTTCATTCCGATCTCGCTCGAAAATTCCGTTTTCCACGTTAAACCTTTGATAATGGTGGCTTCCAGATAAATATTACTGCGTGCGGAAGCGCGGTCGTTTCTATTTTCTCTTAATAAAGCCAATCCGAGCGGGTTAGCCTGACTGTTATTAATATCCACTGTTTCCTGACCGCCGAACGAGCCGTCGATGTTGCGCGCAGCGATATTGGGACGATAAAATAAAGCAATGTTTATCAAGTTGCTGTTGTTTCCGTCGGTTTCGCCCACGGTAATCGTTTGCTTGGCATCGGAAATATTGAAATTTACGCTGGCTTTCAACCACGATTTCACTTCGGTATCTAGATTTCCACGCAAGCTCAAGCGTTCAAAACCCGAACCGTAAGCGATACCGTCTTGATTCAGGTAACCGGCTCCGATGGCATAAGTCGTTTTGGCGTTTCCGCCGGAAATGGATAAGTTATGATTGGTAGTCAGGGCTGTGGTAAATAATTCGTCCTGCCAGTCGGTGCCTTTGCCCAGCAAGTCGGGACGAACGAAAGCATCATACAGAGGATAACTCATGATTTCGTTACGGTCATGTTGCAAATAAGCGTATTCCTGCAAAGTGAGCAAACGCAGTTTTTTCGGCATGGTTTGCGCGCCGATGTAACCGTCATAAGTGATTTTGGAAACGCCTTCTTTACCGCGCGTAGTGGTGATCATAATCACCCCGTTGGCTGCGCGCGAACCATAGATGGCTGTCGCCGAAGCGTCTTTCAAAATGTCCATTGTCACTACGTCAGCCGGATTGATTGAGGCCAATGGATTTTCCATGTTCGATCCGCTGCTTCCATTGATTACGATGCCATCGATCACATAAATCGGCTCGTTGGAAGCATTTAAAGAATTGATACCACGAATACGGATCGAAGTGCTACCGCCCGGAATACCGGAATTTTGCTGTACTTGCACACCGGCGGCGCGGCCTTGCAACACTTGGTCGATCGAAGTCGGCGTGGATTTGGCGATGGCGTCCGATCCGACGGAAGTAATCGCTCCGGTCAGGTCGCTGCGTTTCATCGAGCCGTAGCCGACCACAACCAATTCGTCCAACATCTTTGTATCTTCCTGTAAAGTAACATTGATAACGGTTCTTCCGTTCACGTCAACGGTTTGCGTATGATAGCCGATGAAGGAAAAAGACAATTTCCCTTTCGCCGGAGTTTCGATGGTATAGTTGCCGTCGATATCCGATGCGGTTCCTTGCGTAGTCCCAGGAATTGTAACACTAACTCCCGGCAGAGTTTCGCCTTTCGTGTCCGTCACGACTCCGTTTATTTTCACGGATTGCGCCCACACGAGAATGGGAAACATCCCAAAAAGACATAATAGCCAGATTAATTTCTTGTGAAACGTGTTTGTCATATTCAATAAATTTAAGATTGATTTTGGTTCCAAAATTACGATTTCACACGTTATCTATTGCAGTCGAAATGTATCAAAAACTTTGGCGCTTGTTACATCGGTGGAGAAAATTTAGTCGTATTTTCACTTTCCCCTATACTCTTTCGGCGAAACACCGTAAAATTCCCTGAATGAATTGGAAAAATGCGACATATTGGTGAATCCCAAAGCGTAAGCGACTTCCGAAATCGTTAGTTTCGGATTGGTCAGAAGTTCGCCGGCTTGCTTCAGGCGGATGGTTTTGATAAAATCGCGCGCCGACTGGTTGGTCAGTTCTTTCAATTTGCGGTGCATGTGTACGCGGCTCATGCCTACGCCGTGCGCGAGCAACTCGACGTTTAAGTCGGGATCGGAAATATTTGCATTGATGATCTTGATAATTTTCTCGTACAAAACCTGATCAGACGGCTTGAGGACAACCGGCTCGATCAGTTCACGGTTTTCTTCCGAATCGACGGCGCGCGGTTTCAAACGTTCCCTGTTTTCAAAAATATTGCTGACGATGCTTTGCAACAGGTCGATATTGAATGGCTTGGCGATATACGCATCGGCTCCGGTATCGAAACCGGCGGCTTTGTCTTCGTCGGAAGTCTTGGCTGTGAGCAAGATGATAGGAATGTGATTGACGGTGACGTTGGCTTTTACTTTTTTCGTCAGGGCGATTCCATCCATTTCCGGCATCATCACGTCGCTGATCACCAAGTCGGGTTTTTCTTTCAAAATGAAATTCAAAGCTTCTTTTCCGTTAAGCGCTTCGGAGATGCGGTAGTTTTCAGAAAGTGCTTCCTTCAAATATTGGCGAATTTCGTTTTCGTCGTCCACGATCAGCACACGGTATTTCGTTTTGGGTCGCGGTTTGCGACTTTTAGTTACCTGTTCGCTCGCATCCTGCGTTACTTTGGGAAGAATCATTTCTTTTCGGACAAACGGAACAGCGGTAGCGGGGGGGGGCATAACTTCTTCTATATTAGATAAATGAGCATTACCCAAAGGCAAACAGATAATAAACTCGCTTCCCCGCGCATCCGTGCGGTTGCGGGCAGAAATCGTTCCGTGCTGCAATTCGACCAGCGAACGCGCCAAGTGCAAACCAACTCCCGTACCGAAAATATTTTTCGTTTCGTCGGTATTGATCTGATAAAAACGCTCGAAGATTTTTTCAAGTTGGTCTTCTTCGATGCCGGGGCCGGTATCGGAAACGATAATCTCGTAGTCGTTCGCCGCGCGGCGAAGCGTAACTGTAATTTCCCCATTCTCAGGCGTATATTTAAAAGCATTGGAAAGAAGATTGACCAGTACTTTATCGAAATTATTCAAATCAATCCAAACTTTCAATTGCTCGTCGGCATGAACAAACGAAAAGCGGATATTTTGCTTTTCAGCTTGATATTCAAATGTTTGCATTAAATCGTCGATGAAACTGACAATATCGGTTTCGCGAAATTTCATCGACATCGAACCTTTATCGATTTTACGAAGATCCATTAATTGGTTGATTAATTGCAGAATGCGTTGAGCATTACGATAAATCAACAGATATACTTTTTGCTGCGCCTGATCTTTGCATTCCGAAATCAACTTCTCGAGCGGACTGATAATCAAGGTCATCGGTGTGCGGATTTCGTGCGAGATATTGATAAAGAACTGCAATTTCGCTTCACTGATCTGTTCGGCGTGCTCGCTACGCATCAATTCCTGTCGGTGACGAATTCGCTCCATGATAAAACGCGAAATTCCCCAAACCAGCAAAACGAACAAAAGAAGGTAACCCAGCTTTGCCCAAACGGTTAAATACCAAGGTGGCGAAATAATCAACGTAATGATTTTTTCCGAAGAATAATTACTGTAAAAGAACGCCCTGATTTTCAGGCGGTAAGTTCCGTAATGAATATTGGTAAAATATATCCGGTTTACACCGGGTTCGGTACTGACCCATTCGGAGTTAAGGCCCTCGAGCATGTATTGATAGGCGATTTGCTCGGAAAAACCGTAATTGAAAGTTGAAAATTCCAGCGCAAACATGTTATCGTCGTAACTAAGCCGGATGGTATCGACGTCGGAAATAAAACCGGTAAAAATCGTATTTCTTCCCGATTTTTGTCCCGAAATAACCGGCTTATCTGCTAAATACAAACCGGTTAAGTAAAGATTGAGCGAAGTTTTCCGGTCACCGATTTCCGCCGGGTAAAAGGAAGTGATACCGCCGGTGCCGCCGAAAAACATTTCCCCGTCTTTCGATTTGAAAGCCGCACCCATGCTAAATTCGTTGCCTTGCAAACCATCGAAAACATAATAATTGAGAAATTCGTTTTCGGCGATTTTCAGTTTCGAGATTCCCGAATGCGTACTCAACCACAAATTGCCGTTGTTGTCTCCTAAGATGCTGCAAATCACATTACTTGGCAATCCG
>JAISKG010000254.1 GCA_031261015.1 Dysgonamonadaceae bacterium
CATTTCGGACGAATCGAATATGTCTATTACCTAATGGCTATCACTTGCGACATCGAAATGATGGAATCGCGCTTGCTGACGGAAAATAATCGTTATCATTTCATGACTCGCCGCTTCGACCGCATTGGCAATCGCGAAAAACTTCATACACAAACACTTTGCGGACTGGCGCATTTCGATTTCAACAGTCCTGGCATGTATGCTTACGAGCAGTTGTTTCAAACCATGCGGGCGTTACGTTTGCCTTACTACGCTGCCGAGCAAGTTTTTCGCCGGATGACGTTTAATGTTGTTGCCCGCAATCAAGACGATCACACCAAAAATTTCTCTTTCCTGATGAACAAAAACGGCGTTTGGCATTTAGCTCCCGCTTACGACATGACGTTTGCGTATAATCCGGTCGGAAAATACACGTCGCTGCATCAAATGACGATCAACGGCAAACAGGAGGAAATTACCCGCGCCAATCTGCTGCATGTAGCTGAGGCAATGAATATTAAGAAAGCAAATGAAATAATTAACGAAGTAGTGGCAGCGGTTTCGCAATGGGGACGCATCGCGAAGGAACAGGGAATTCCGGCTTCGCAAATTTCGATGATTGGAAAAACGCATTTATTGTTATGAAAAATAAAATTTTTCCCTCACCTTATTCAAAATCCCCACAAATACACTATCTTTGCCCTGACAGTATTATTTCTCAATCTTTTTTAACTTTTTAATTGATCGTTATGTTCAAAAATCATCCCAAAGGGCTTATTCCTGCTGCGCTCTCGAATATGGGCGAGCGTTTCGGCTACTACATTATGAATGCCGTGCTGACACTGTTTTTGTGTTCAAAGTTTGGACTTGACCCCGCAACCGGCGCGTTGATTTATTCCTTCTTTTATGCAGGAATTTACATTTTGAGTCTGGCCGGCGGTTTTATTGCCGACAAACTGCAAAACTATAAGGGCACAATTATGGCGGGTTTAATCACCATGGCAGTCGGCTACGCTTTGCTGTCGATACCGATTATGTCTAACTCCGACAATTTCGTCATGCTACTTACTTTTACTTGCTTTGCGCTGCTGTTAATCGCATTCGGCAACGGCTTATTTAAGGGCAACTTACAGGCGATAGTCGGACAAATGTACGACAGCCCGCAATATGAAAAACACCGCGACGCAGGCTTTCAGATTTTTTATGTATTTATCAATATCGGCGGACTGATTGCGCCTTTCGTTGCGCCTCTGTTGCGCGGCTGGTGGCTCAAAGTGCATCATTTATCGTATAATGCGGATTTACCGGCGCTGTGTCACAAGTATTTGAAATTTGGAGAAAAAATGTACGACCCCACCGTATATGACAAAGTTTTGGCAAGCGACGGACTCACAAAAGCGCAAGAATTAGCAGCTAATGGGATTCAACAATTTGAGAATCTGAATGGCTTGGCCGAAAAAGTCGGCGGTTCCGTTGCGGATTTGCCGGTATTTTGCAATCAATATCTGGACGTGTTCAATACAGGTGTTCATTATTCATTTATTGCTTCCGTAGCAGCCATGTTGCTTTCGTTGGTGATTTTTATTTTCAGCAAAAAAATACTCCCCAATCCGAACAAAAAAGAAACCGTTACGATTGAATACACCGCAGAGGAAAAGGCGAAACTCGCTACTGAAATTCGTCAACGAATTGTAGCGTTGTTTGCTGTGCTTGGCGTGGTGGTATTTTTCTGGTTCAGTTTCCACCAAAACGGCGTTTCGTTGTCGTATTTTGCGCGTGATTTTGTGAATACAAATGCGGTTCCGCCTGAAGTTTGGCAGTGCATCAACCCGCTTTTGGTCGTGCTTTTAACTCCGCTTATTATGTGGATTTTCGGAGCAATGCGCAAAAAAGACAAAGAACCTTCCACTCCGATGAAGATTGCGATTGGTATGGGAATTGCCGCTTTGGGTTATCTGTTCTTAACGATCGTTTCAAATATTATCGGTTTTCCGTCGTACAACGAATATTTGAAACTACCCGAAATTGCGCAAGTTGCATTGAAAACTACGCCGTGGGTATTAATTGGAATGTATTTTTTCCTGACTGTTGCAGAACTTTTCATTAGTCCGCTTGGATTGTCGTTTGTTTCAAAAATCGCACCTAAAAATATGCAGGGACTTTGTCAAGGCTTGTGGCTTTCGGCAACGGCAGTCGGCAATATTATGCTTTTCGTAGGCGGAATCATGTACGAAAGCATACCGCTTTGGGTTTGTTGGCTTGTGTTTGCAATCGTCTGCACAGTGTCAATGATCGTGATGTTATCAATGGTTAGATGGTTGGAAAGAGTCACCAAGTGATGAATCACCGTTTATTTTCCGAAAAAATGAAGGTAGCCGATTTGGTTTTGGCCAATTACCGGCTACTCTTCGTTTTTCCTTGCTTTGGCCTCGGTTTGGAACTGGGCGAAAGCACGGTGAAACAAATTTGTGAAAAGCGTGGAATTTCCACAACTTTATTTCTGTTAGTCTGTAACTTATACACTTTCGACGATTATTGTCCGGATACAAAAACGTTTTCGCAAATTCCGTTGGCCGACTTGATGAACTATTTGAAAAATGCGCACAAAGATTATCTCAACAACCGGATGCCCAGCGTGATCGCCCGGATTTTGGATCTGGTCGATTGTAGCCACATCAAGCATGGCGAGATGCTGATGCGTTTTTGCGAAAAATACAAGCAGGAAGTCATAGCGCATTTCGCTTACGAAGAGGAAGTTGTGTTTCCTTATATTCAATCGCTGCTTGAAGGCGAAAAATCAAATACTTATAAAATCAAGGAGTACGAAAGCAATCACAGTAATATAGATGTTGCACTCAACGATCTGAAGAATATCATTATCAAATATTTACCTTCGGAATATACGATGGAAAAATGCCGTGACGCATTGATTGATCTGTTTTTATTTGAATTTGATTTGAGTAAGCACGCCATTTTGGAAGATCAAATCCTGATTGCGCTGGTCGAACAAATTGAAAAATAACCGTTTATGAGTCCTGCGCATAAAAACAAAATCGCTATCATAGAACCATCGCCTGTGATCCGGCAAGGAATGAAAACTTTGCTTGAGGAAAGTTCTGCATTTGTCGTAACGGGAATTTATAACGACTTGCAATCTTTTCAAAAAGAAAACAAATCGTTTGATATTATTTTGATCAATCCGGCAATCATCAATTTTCACAAGCAATTCGCCGTTCGGGATTTGTTTTCCGATGATTCCGAAATTGTGATCGCCGCTATCCTTTACGGATATGTGGATCGCGAAACTTTGGCCGGTTTCGACGGCGTATTGAACATTTACGACGACGGCATAAAAATGGGGAAAAAATTACAGCACATTGCCAGAACGATCGTCAAGCAAGATAGAAATGACAACATAGATTTATCCGACCGGGAAAAAGAAATTCTCGTTTCCGTAGCCAAAGGATTAACGAATAAAGAAATTGCCGATAAGCATTTTATATCCATTCATACCGTTATTTCTCACCGGAAAAATATTGCCCGGAAAACCGGAATCAAAACTGTTTCGGGATTGACCATTTATGCGGTTTTCAATAACTTGGTTTCGCAGGACGATTTGCAATAAAATCCCCATAAATAGCTAAAACATTTTCCCTGAAATCCTAAAAAGATGGGATTGTTATGCTTGGACAAAAAACGGAACTTTGTGCCGTTAAATTAAAAAAACGGATATGCTCAAAAAAATCGTTCTATCGCTTCTGCTAAGTTTCTTATTATCAAATTCATTTGCACAGTTAACATTCGGCGGTTACGGCGAGATTGCCTTGAGCCGGAATTTTTTCAGCGATAACATCAATCGCTATTCCCACGCCGAAGATTATAAAAACGCCCAAAGTCACGGGAGGTTCGATATTCCACATGTTGCGTTTGCCATCGGTTACAAGTTCAATTCCCAATGGAAGATGTATTCCGAAATCGAATTTGAACACGGTGGCACGGAATCGGCCGTCGAACTGGAAGCAGAAGAAGCCGGCGAATATGAAAACGAAATTGAAAGAGGCGGTGAAGTCGCATTAGAGCAATTTTGGATTGAGCGCACGTTTTCGTCCGCTTTCCACCTACGCATGGGACACATCATTGTTCCCATCGGCTACACCAACAACAATCACTTGCCCAACGAGTTTTTCACCGTTTTCCGTCCCGAAGGGGAAAACACGATTCTGCCGTGTACGTGGCACGAAACCGGCGTCAGCGTTTGGGGAAAAATCGGAAAATGGAGGTATGAAGCACAATTGCTTCCGGGTTTGGATTCCGAACTGTTCAGCCGTCAAAATTGGATACAAGGCGGCTCGGCATCGCCCTACGAATTTAAAGTGGCTAATAAATACGCCGGCGTGTTACGAATTGATAATTATTCGGTTACAGGATTACGCATGGGTGTGAGCGGCTATTTCGGATACAGTTTCAACAACAGCACCCAATCGTCCGCTGCCGAAAAATACAAAGGCGTGAATGGCGCGGTCGGCATCGCTTCGTTCGATTTTGAATACAAAGGACACAACGCGATCGCCCGCGGCTACTTCGATTACGGACATCTGGGTAATTCGGAAGAAATATCGAAGTACAATAAAAGTCTGACTAAAAACTCACCGTCGCCGCGCACCAATGTCGCTTCCGACGCCATCTGCACCGGCGTCGAAGCCGGTTACAATATTTTTTCGCAATTTACGCGCACAAAAAAAGAGAAATTATATCTATTCGGTCGTTATGAATATTACGACTCCATGTATAAAACTTCTGCCAATATTACCGACAACGAATGGTGCGGAAGGCAACGAATCGTGGGCGGTGTGAATTATTATCCGCTCAAGGAAGTAGTGATCAAAGCAGAATATTCGGCAGGGCTACTGAAAAGCCAATACAATAATGAGAACAGTATCTCTGTCGGAGTTGCTTATGCAGGGTTTTTTAAATGAAAGTTTATCCGGAAAGTTTACTCAAAATAATTTTCCGAGAAAAATGTTTCTTTAGCCACTCGCAAGAGTCTTTTAATGCGTTATTTATCAAATTTGAATGAAAATTCCAAACATCTCACGAATTTTTTTTGCAAGATCCAAATATTCTCCCTACCTTTGTAACTTAATAGGCAAAAAATAATGCGAATTCTCAGTAAAACTTTAACAAAAAATCATGTAAAATTTCCTTCTAATTATTTGGAAATTAGCGAAATTATGTTAGAGAGAGAGAGAGAGAGAGAGAGAGAGAGAGAGAGAGAGAGAGATTCTCAGGTTATCCTCGTCTAACTCTTTTTTACGCCTTCCTGTACGCGCGCGTGCGCGCGAATATAAAAAATTCCTATCTAAACAACACAGGCTTACTCCAAAATTATTTGGGGCAGGCCTTATTTGCGCACCCCGCGCTACGCTCCGCTTGCACGGGGTTACCTATATATTATGCGCCTTCGGCGCATTTACCTCATCCCCCATATCCTTAAAGTCTTCAAAGACCTTAAGGCCTTTAAAGACTTAAAAAAACCACTAACAATAAACAAACTTAAAACAAAGATTTATGAAACGAAAAACAGTGAAAACCCTCCAACAGTGCGGAAGCTTGCTCCTGCTCCTCTTAGCTCTGCTAACCGGTGCAAACACGCAGGCCCAAACCCAAACTTGGGCCTCCCCCTGGCAAACCGTCCAGGCTGTCCCGCAAAACGTATTTACCATGCCTGGCCAGCAAGTAGTGATTGATGTATTAGGTCCCAGCTCTTTAGGTTACTGCGGCCAACAGGACATCACCCTCAGAATCCTGACGGTGCCGGGTACCCTGCAACACGGTACAGCCACCATATCGTATGCCTTAGCTACTTATAAAAAAATCATTTACACGCCTGCCGCCGGCTATACGGGACAAGATCAGTTTCAGTTCCAAATCTCGTGCGGACGTAGAACTTCTTATGCAACTGTGACTGTCAATATTGCCCAATTACCTGACAATATTATGACTAATGCCTGCCGGAT
>JAISKG010000017.1 GCA_031261015.1 Dysgonamonadaceae bacterium
TGCTGATCTCACGCACGATGTAAGCGTAGTCATAACCTTCTTCCTTCGCGCGTTTCAACAATTCGGCTTTCAGCTCGGCGGGCGTTTGCGTGCGCGCGTAAGACATTTTGATCACGCCCGGACTGATCGACGATCCCATCGAAGGAGTCAGCAAAGCGTGTCCGTTGGAATGCAGCACTTTAGGCGTCGGAATGCGGTCGCTCAACAAGGTTTTCAAAATACCGTTTTCTACCAGCGTGAGTTTGGCCGGCGGAACTACGCCTTGTCCGTCAACCGGAGCGTAGCCTAAGACTTTAATTCCTTTATATTCAGGCGTTCCCGTCAAGTCTTCGATGGTGATTTCCTTAGCGGTGATTTTTTTATTCATCATTTCTTCCAAACCATTGCCTCCGTAGGAATATCCGCTGGCAGTAAGCGGTTTACGTTCAGCAATTAAAGAATTATCGCCGTAGAAGAAATTAGAATAAAAAGTGGAAACGACAGCCAAATTTTCAAACAGCACCGGGCCGGTATAAGATTCCGTCAGTTTGGGCGCTTTGAGTTTGGTCACCATTTTTTCGGCTAATTGCCTGCATTGTTTTTGAATCTCGTCGGCCGAAGGTAATTCGTTAGGCAGAGCGAACGTCATGTCGAACGAATCGTGCAAATCTTCACCTTCGTCGGTTTTCGCACTGACATTTGCCGTTAAATGAGTAAAATACAGAGGATAACGGAATTTAGATCCTTCTGTATTATAGAAATAAATCGTATTGGAAAAAATGCGCACACCTACTTCCGAATCCAGAATTTCGGGATAACCGGTGAAAACGGCCGAAGCGGCTTTGACATATTCTTCGTATTTCGCCTGATCCATCGCAATTTCCGGTTGAGGCAAATTTTCGATGACCGTCACCGGCGTTTGATCCCAATCGGGCAATTCCAAATCTTTGGCCGGGATATTTAATTGCTTGATAGCCGAGAGTTTTTGTTCGTAAGTTTCGGCGGCATTTTTGTAAATGGCGTCCAAATCTTTCCAAATCGTATAGCGGATGCCGGCTTCATTCGTGTCGATGCAGGGACTGCCGTCGTAGCCTGACGCGCCGCCTGTCGATCCGTAGAAATTTTCGTCGGTGCAAGCGTAATCGCCCATCAATAAACGGGAAGACGAACCGCGATAGTCATATTTATCGGAAGTCGTCAAACTTCCTTGCGCTGCCGACACGCGCAATTGCTTGATGTCGCCCAATGTATAAGAAATGAAGAACGGCGATTGCAAACCGTCTAATTTCAAGCCTTTTAGTCCGCGGTTGACTTCTTTCTCAATCGCACCGGCGATAATATCTTCTTTCGAAAGAGCCACGCGAAGTTGAGCATCTTCGGGTTTCGACAAGATCGGCGGTTGATTTTGACTTTTCGCCCGTTTCTGCGTTTCTACTTGCTTGACCAACAAAGCCGGAGCAATGCAAGAAACCGGAACGCTACCCGATTCGGCGCCGCAAACGCCATTGAAAGCCATGTATTGATCGCCGCAAGCTTCAATTTGCGAGAACATCGCTAAAGGCGTGCCGACGATGTCAACGCCGCGCACCAATTCATTGGGACGTCCGTCGGTATAAATTTTGTAAACGATCAACGGAGTGACATTGAATGCGTTAGGCGAATAACGGCTGGTGTTGGTGTAACCGCCTGAAATATCTTTAAAATAGTAAGCGTATTCTTTTTTCTGCGCTTTGGCTTCCTTGCGCAATTTTTTGATTAATTCGTCTTCACTGAAACTTTGTGTGCTCTCTACCAACAAGTTGGATTGGCGCGATACCGGAGCCGCTCCCATTTGGCCGCGACCGTGGCCGTTGGAATGTAAAAAGCCTTCGATCGGCGTGCGTCCCATCAAAAAGTCTTTAAGGATTCCTTTTTTCACCACTTCCACTTTTTGTCCGCGAATCCCTTCATAATCAAATTTATAATGACCGACCAACGGAATATTGTGATAATAAGAAATCGTCGGATCAAAAGTCACAGACAAATGTTTGGGAAGTACCTGTTCATTGATTTTTTTCTTAAAAGTCTGAGCGTCATTCTCTTGTTTCAAGCGTGTTCCTTCCACACGATGTCCGAAAATTTCGTGGAAAAATACGCCGGCCGCTTCGGGCGATAAAATGGCCGGTCCCGTGAACGATTCCACAACCGGCGCCTTTTTCAAAGCCGACAAATTTTCGCTGATTTTGCGAGCCGTTTGCAGCACTTCGTCATCGGAAGGTAATTCGCTCAGCGAAAAAGCCATCCATGTTTTTTGCAACGGTAAATACATGCCATCGTCAGCCAAAGCGTCAGCCGACAATCCCAACTGCAAGGAAACTGCGTTCTCGGCGATTTCCCGGCCTTCGGTATCAACCATGATCTTGCGCGAAAGTAAAATCGTGAAATAAGCCGCGCCGTCCAGAATATCTTTGTTTTCGTTGAAAACGGCCGAGTATTTCCGCACTTTATCTTCCAACACTTTGGGGTCGATATTCAAACTTTCCCACGAAATGGGAGCCTCATAGTAATTTTCAACTTTTTCTTGAGAAAAATCCGGCGATTTGTCTTCTTGTTCGACTTTCACTGCCAGATTGGCCTTAATCTGCTCATACAGTTGAATATCCTGTTTGTACAAATTATCCAATTGTAGCCAAAGCGCGGTTTTTAAGGCTTGCGTATTATCCTCGTAAGGAATATATTGCGCTTCCACGCGCAGATCGCGGTACGACGAATAAGCCGACTCGCGGATTTCGTGCGAGTTATCCAACTTGTAATCGCCTACTCGTAAGCATGACGACAAAATGCGCGATGGTGAATTAAGCGTGGCCTGCGATTGCAGACGTCCCAAGCGGCCGACCGCGCTCAAGGACTGCACCTCGTCTAAACGCGCCGAAATATAATACACTGGAATCGCTTCGTTTTTCAACACGGAAAAATTCCGGTTCAATTCCGATTTCATCACATCGAAAACGGGATCCTGACCGGAACAAGCCAACGATCCGATTAAAGCGAACCAACAAGCAATCAAAATACGTTTACTCATAGATATTGAAATTAATTTGGTAATTGACGGCAAATGTACATGAAATTTTCCAGATTATTATCAATCGGGTTTCAATGGCTAAATCTTTTTTTGAAGCGCTATGAAATTAATATGAATAGTCAATGTGCACACTCTTCGTCTGTGGTTTGTACTACCGTAAGCTCACTCAAATTTTATCTCCTCCAACAAGCGCTCGCAATGCCCCCATTTGTCAATCATAAACAAAACATAGCGAATATCTACGCCTATACACCGCTGAATATCAGTCTCAAAAGCAATATCGCCGCTCATCGCTTCCCAGTTGCCGTCGAAAGCCAGACCGATCAAGCGGCCGCTGCCATCGAAAATCGGACTTCCCGAATTGCCGCCCGTGATGTCGTTGTTGGATAGAAAATCCGTATTCATCGTGCCGTCGCCGTTTCCGTAAACGCCGAAATCACCGTCGCCCAGCAAGCTCAACAATTCGGGTTGAACATGAAATTCGGGATCATCTTTTTTGTATTTTTCAAAAATGCCTTGGGTCGTCGTATAATAATTGTACCACGCGCCGTCGTAGGGAACATAGCCGCCTACGCTTCCATAGCTCATCCGCATCGTGGAATTGGCGTCGGAAGGGAAATTTCTTTCCGGTTTCATTTCTTCCAAGCCGGCAAAAAACAGACGTTCCCCTTTAATAATATCATAACGCGCATTAATTATCTGCTCGCGGTATTTATTTCGCACTTCTCCTATCGATTTTGCTAAACGCATAGCCGGGTCTTTTTCCAATTCCTTGAGTTTCTTCGGATTTAAGAAAATTTCTTTGAGTTTATCAGGGTAAGGAACAAGCGATTTTTTGAATACATCAGCGGCATATTGGGTATAATCGCCTTTGTATTTTTTGTCGATTTCGGTGAAAATAGTGGGAAGTTCCTGCGCAGGAAGGTTTTTTCTGATCACTTGCAGCATGGCAGCCAACACTTTTTCGTCCAAAACGGCTTCATAATCTTTGTAAGACGGGCGAACTTTTTGTTCAAAAAATTCATTTCGGTTTTTCATGGTCGAAAAATCCATCGAAGACAAACTGTATGCAAAGCGAATAATTTCGGCTCCGGAAAAAGCTTCATTCAAATACGTATAAATACGTTGCGTTTCATTGGTCGAAGTATAGGTTTTTTCCAGCAAATCCAAAGTTGCGCCATAAACCGATTTTCGATCGGGATGTGTTTCCAACCATTGACGAAACTCATTTTCAAGCGCTTGCTTGCGTTCAATCACGTGCATTCGCGCCAAACCTCGATTCATACCGATGGAATTTTTCCAATAATTGGAACTTCTTGCATACTTGGAAGCATATTTAATTCGCACCACATCGGACTGCAGCATAGCTTCGTTCCAAATATCCTGTTTGATTCCGCGCACTTCAATCATCGGTTCATTCTGGCTTTTAATGCGTTGCGCCACACCCCACGAAGATAAATAGCGACTGGTACGCCCCGGATAACCGATGGTCATCGCGAAAGAATTTTCTTGATACCCTTTCAACGAAACCGGAGCTACGTATTTCGGTTTAAACGGAAGGTTTTCAGCATGATAGCCCTTTTTATTTTCAGGATTTACATAAGCGCGAAAAACGCTGAAATCGCATGTATGGCGCGGCCACATCCAATTGTCCGTATCCGCCCCGAATTTTCCGACGGACGAGGGCGGAGCAAAAACCATGCGAATATCGGTCAAAACCTGATACGTATTCAGATAGAAAGCGTTATAAGCAAAATAGGGCGTAATTTCCGCTACAATGGATAACGAATCGGTCGTGTATTGCTTTTCGAGTTCAGTCACTTTTCGCTTGATTTCATCCATACGCGCTTTCTCATCCATTTCGGACGTTATGCCGGCAAGTACTTCGTTGCTAACATCGGTTGTTTTAATCAGATAACGAACATACAGGTCGGGAATCGGAATTTCGTCTTCGATTGTATGGGCTACAAACCCGTCGCGCAAATAATCGTGTTCGACCGTGCTCTGCGACTGAATGACTCCGTAACCGCAATGATGATTGGTAAAGATTAAACCCTTGTCCGACACGGTGATACCTGTGCAACCTCCATCAAACCGGATCACGGCATCCTTCAAAGAAGGTTGAACGGTATCGTACAATTGTTGCTGACTTAATAAAAATCCTAATTCTCTCATTCTTGCCCAATTGGATTCTTTCAGATTGTTGAGCATCCACATGCCTTCGTCGGCAAAAGCCATGGAGCAAAGCATGACTGATAAAAATAATAGCGTTATTCGTTTCATAAAAATACTTAAAAAGTTAATTCCATCGTATAATCAAAGATATATTGGCTGTAAATTTACATGAAATTTTCCGTTTCATAAAAAATTATCACTAACTTAGCTGTCCTAAATCAAATTCAAAATCGCAATATGAAACGTTATCTATTTGTCATTGTTATGCTTATATCTATGTATTCGCTTTCCGCTCAAAATGCTTTATGGAATCAAGTTGCCGAATTGGAGAAACAATCGTTGCCAAAATCAGCTTTGGAAGTCGTCAACCGGATTTATGCCGAAGCGCGGGCAAAAGGCGATGGTCCCGAACTGATTAAAGCCTTGATTTATCAGTTGAAATACGAAACGGCGATCGATCAAGATCGCTTGCCCGACTGGATTCTTGAGATTGAAACATTAGCGCAAAAAGATACGCGCCCGGCGGAACAAGCGGTGTTGTATTCGTATCTATCGGAATTGTACAGTCTTTATTATCAGGCGCATAATTACGATATCAATCAGCGAACCGCGATTCAAGCAGATTCGGACACCGATTTTCCCGCCGATCTCCGGGAATGGACGGGCAATCTTTTCATTCGGAAAATCGTCGATTCGGCGCAGCGTTCAATCGCTCCGGCAAAGATTTTGCAAGCCGACGACGCGCTGCAATACAAAACCATTCTTACCGAAGGCGAATCTTCCCGGAAATTGCGGCCAACACTTTATGATTTGCTGATGTACCGGGCAATTGACCGGTTAAATAATTTGGCGCAAAACCGGCAAACGCAAAATTATTTTCCGCAAACCAAGTTGTCGGATCCGGCTGATTTTGAACCGGTAAAAACATTTGTCAACCTGCCCGTCACGGCGGAAAAATACAATTTGGTTCCGCAAATTTTGAATCTGTACCAACAACTTTTGGCTTTCCGCTTGCAAACCGCTTCGGGCAACCAAGATTTAGCTTTACTGATGGTTGATTTGGATCGTTTGGATTTTGTTTATCATCAAACACAAACGGATGCGGCAGAAAAGAATTATTTGGATGCGTTAAACACTCTGAAACAACAATATGCTTCATCGGAATACTGCGTGGAAATTCTTTATAAGGAAGTCTTGTATTATTACGCCAATCAACAAGAAAAAGAACAACAGGAAAAAATCTATGCGCTTTGCCGGGAGGGTATTGAAAAATATCCCAATTACAATCGCATCGGATTGTTGCAAAATGTATGCAATCAAGTGACGCAAGGTTATTGGGAAGCGCAATCCGAATCGGTCGTTTATCCCGGCCATGATTTGGAATTATCTCTTAATTATCGTAATTTGAGCCAATTAACGATCGAAATTTACCGAATTCAGGCGGAGGCGAGCGCGTATTTATCGTCCAGCGCCTCTCTTTACCGAAATCAAGGCCGTTTGGTCGAAACGAAAAAAATCGATTTGACGTCACCTTTGCCTTACGAAATATATGATACAATTATTAAAATTCCTATGAAGGAATTGGGCATTTATGAATATGTTATTTATGCTGATTCTAAAAAATTGGATATCGTGAATAAGCCGTTTTCCGTCAGTCGTCTGGCTGCCATTGCACGCACAACAGACGGAAAACGGGAATTTTTAGTTACCGATCGTTTAACCGGGAAACCGGTCGAAGGGGCTCAGATTCATCTGTATAAACGGAATCGTAATAATTCGGAACAATCGGCCGTTCAAACCGTTACCACCAATGCGCTGGGTTTGGCTGTGAGCGACGGCGATATCAACATGGAATATTATACCGCTTCGTTTCAGGAAGATACGGCTCTGTTATTGTCGGGCACTCCCTGGATTTCGAATTACCGGCAGAAGGAAAACACTCGCCAAACCTTGAATTTATTTACCGACCGGAGCCTGTATCGTCCCGGCCAAACGGTTTATTTCAAAGGAATTGCTTACGAATTGGGGAAAAATGTGCAACACGCGATTCCCGACAAATCCTATACTCTTACTCTATACGATCCGAATTACAAAGAAATCGCCAAGAAAACCTTCAAAACCAATGCTTTCGGTTCGATCAGCGGCGAGTTTGTCATCCCGCAGGGACTGTTGAACGGTTATTTCCTGCTGCAATCCGATCCCGATGGCGCTTCGGCGGGCATTCAAGTGGAAGAGTATAAGCGTCCTACGTTTGACATTCGCTTCGATCCCAACGAGCAAACTTATTCTTTAGGCGATCAAGTTGTGGTGAAAGGAAAAGTGCAAACTTTTTCGGGTATCAATTTGCAAAATGCTGAAGTACAATACCGTATCACTCGTCAGGATCATTGGCTTTTAGGCCGGATGATGAGACGCAATCCGGTGCAAACGGCCGAAGGACAGGTGCAAACGAACAACGACGGTTCGTTCAGCCTCACTTTCCCCGCCGACCGCGCTTTTGAAGACAAAGAGCGGAAAAATGTGTATTATACTTATACAATCGAAGCTTCGGTGAGCGATACCAACGGCGAAACGCAAAGCGCGCAAACATCCATGGCAATCGGAGAAAAATCAATGTATCTGACTATCGAAGGATTGCAAGAAGTGAATGCGAAAGAAAAACTCCCCGATATTCGCATTGACGCTTGGAATTTAAATGCTCGTCCGGTGACTGCTAAAGGGACTTATAGTATTTATAAATTGAAAAGCAACCGTCCCGATGTGTTGGATGCGCCTTCCGGCGATTGGACAACAGATCAAAAAGTTTTCTCCGGCGATTTTGAATCTGCAAAACCCATAGCGATTGCCGCCATGAAATCTTGGGCTTCGGGTCGCTACCGAATGGTTGTTCAATCAAAAGACGATCAGGAAAGGGAAGTCGAAGCGCAGCAGGACTTTACCTTGGCTTCGACACAGGACAAGCGGCCGCCCGTCCCTGTTTCGGAATGGATCATGCAAACAAAAACCGAATGCGCTGTGGGCGAAACGGCCGAAATCATTTACGGTTCGGCGGCGAAAAATGTATATGTGCTCTATGAAATTTTCCAAAACGACAAGAAAATTTCCGCTTCGCGTTTTGTTTTAAATAACGAAAACCGAAAAATCACCATCCCGTTTCTCGAATCGTACGGCGATGGAATTTCCGCTTGTTTTACTTTCATCAAAGACAAGAAAGTGCATTTTGAAACGGTGCTGATTACGAAAAAACAACCGGATGAAAGTTTGACTTTGCAAATGGAAGTTTTCCGCGACCGCCTGTTGCCCGGACAATCGGAAGAATGGAAAATTTCGGTGAAAAACGCTGATAAAAAACCTGTTAGTGCGGAAATTCTGGCGGCGATGTACGATGCTTCATTAGATAAAATCAAGGAGCACAACTGGTATTTCAATCCTTCGCGATCGCTTTCGCTTGCAACGCCTTACTGGCAATCGGAAGACATAGTTAATATTTTGCATGACAGTCGGTCGTTGCCCGAAAAAAACGTGAACTATCCGGCGTTTACTTTTGATACATTTAATTGGTTTGGTTGGAATATTTCGTATCCGATGTTGCGGGGTGGCATCAGAAATTCTATGTCTTATTCAAAGGCATCCGGTATGGATGTAGCGGATATAGCTGAAGATGAAATGATTGCCGAATCGGCAGTTATGGATCGCGCCAATGCGGTTCCGGCGCCCAAAGCAAAAGCCGCATCGCAAACGGAAGAAGCTGCCGAATCGCCTGTCCAAATCCGCCAAAATTTCAACGAAACCTCCTTCTTCTATCCGCAATTAAAAACCAATGAAGCCGGCGAAACGCTCATTGCCTTTACTGTTCCCGAAAGCAATACTACGTGGAAATTCATGGGATTAGCTCATACCAAAGACCTGAAATTCGGACAAATCATGAAAGAAGCGATCAGTCA